>CAZIKS010000039.1:0-4331 GCA_964539795.1 uncultured Pirellulales bacterium | reverse complement strand
AGTTCTGTGATTACCGCCCGGATGGTTGACAAAATCGCAAAAATAAATACCCGCCATACGCAGATTATAGCAATACTTTGACCTTCTGTTTGGCTGGAGTAAATCAGAACCGCCGATGCCGCCGTATAGAGCAGACCTGCGACTACCCCGCAAATAGCAGCCGCAACGATTCGCTTCCATAAAACTGCCCCGCCTGCGCCCAAAGTTACCCAGGCTCCGCAAAGCAGGGGTACCAGAATCATGAGCCACCAGATATTCCTTAGGCTTGGCAGTCGGCCGAAATTGTCAAGATAATTCAAATCGGCCATTGCAAATATTCCTGCTCCCAGGGCGGCACATAAGGCCGCATGCCAGTATCGAGGCATCATTGTCGCACGTATTTCGGCTCGTTTGCGCATCCGCCGCCGTATCGTCAGCGGTCGGTTATAGAACAAGCAAAACACACCATGCTCCAGAAGCGCTCCGCGTTCGCCGAATACCGGAATAATATGAGTTGCTATCGCTGCCCAGTGGCTTGCCATAAACCGCGCCAATGCAGGATAATGGTATGCCATTTGAATCGGAAACGCCAGGTAGCCTATGTATTTGAAGTAACTGAGAAACAGGGCAATGTTGTAGTCTTTAAAGTTCCGATCGTATAAAGCTAAGACAGTGGTGTAAAGGCCGCGACAAAAAGAACCCGGCGAGATAGGAATGATTTGATAAAGTGCTATAATAAAGATAGAAACAGCTACACGTTCAGACGATGTTGCTTCGGGATGAGTCCAGTTCCATATAGCAGCGTGAGTGAGAGAAACTATCTGTGTAATAGGGGCTGTTAAAAGATGCACAACAAGACTTATTAGATACTTTTGTATAAAAGGCTCGTTAACTTGCGAAAGGATAACACTTGCGTCCTCATTGCTGAGAATATGCTTTTTTTGACCTTGTGTAATCATATCCCTGAGCCACTGCTCGCGCAGCTCAGCGTTGAAATATAGCTTAGGCAGGCGAACAAAAAAGTAGTTCAGCTTTGTCTTTACGTACTCCCAATCCATTAGAAACCTGTGCAGACAGGCGGGCAAAATCGAAAAAGGCTGATGACACAGGAATCGCAAAACCGACTCCGAGATTTTCTGCGCACGTTTAGCATCGATTCTGCCGGCCCTGTGCCAAACGATAACCCTCTCAGCAACTTTCGCCTTTATCGCCCGTTGGAAATATCCCCAACTCGCCAGTATTGACCCGTAGTGTTTTCGCCAGTCGGGCCGGGCCCAGATTTGCCGAACAAACTTGCCCAAAAACGGTATCAGCCCAATCAAAAGAAACAGCAGTGTTGAGATTTTACAGTCGCGCAGCTTCTTTCCCCAATTGTCATCGACGATATTTCGGGTTTCCCAGCCGGTAACAGCGCTTTCGAACATCGTCGACCACAATGTGCCGCTGTAAAGCAGTCTAATGTGATTATGCGTAATGTCCGGGACCGAATTGCGATAAACCTGTTCTGCGGATTTTAGCTCACCAAGTATTTCGCGCATATCGGCAAATTCATCCCTGTGCGCCTCCACGAATCGCTCAAGTTTTGTGATGTTTCCCCGGTCGAACTGTACAAGAGAGCCTCGAATAAATCCTTTAACGATGAGCTTGAAATCACCCGGACTCATCGGTAGAAAAGGCAGCAGCGCCAGCCCGGCCCTGAAATCGACCGCCACTAATCCGGCAGACGGGTCATCTTCGGTATCCCGCCGCTTGAGGCAATTCGGCTGACTCTTGCACGTTGACCATTCGTACTGCCGGGCAAATTCATATCCACCCATATCATGCAGCAGTTTCACAAAGTCCGCCATAAATTTCTTTTTTGCACGATATTCTGGCGAACCGACTTGTTCAGGCTCAACTTTTTTGCCCCTTAGCCACCGCTTCAGATAATCAAGCCGGTCGTCAACTTCCAGCCGCCATGTCCGCCCCTCAATCCACTGGCTCAACTCCCCGCAACTGCCTAAAGTTTTATCTACAAACGTCGCATAGATATCCACAACACTCTCTTCGTCACCGAACCGAATCTTCGCTCCCCGCCGAATAAACTTCTGCCACAACGCACCCGCTTTTGCCGCTGCCGGATTGACCTGAAGCTGAAACGGCCCCTGAAAGCCGATCCAATACAGGGCATTGCGAAACACCCGGGCTTTTGATGAAGGCGGAACAAGAATCTTCATAGCGTAAACACCCCCCGGCTCAAGACCTTCTATCCGCCCGCCCTCGGATTCAATCCCCAGAACCTTTACACGATAAACCTGTCCGGCAAAGCCTCCACCGACAAACTTCTCGATGACCAGACGAACCCTCGCACTATCCGGCTGCCCAACACCGCTAACGTCATAAACTAATTCCGTACCCGCTTCGTAACGGCTAACCCGCATCGGACGATGTAAACCGGCGCTTCTGAACTTCTTTTCAAGCTCTTTACAAACTTCAACGGAATATTCTACTGCCATTAATCCTTCCTGAATTAACCTGCAAAACCGGCAATCCAAAACTTGACGCACACCAGCAAAACTATCCCCCCATAGATGCCGGCCAATAAATCATCGGCAAGAATCCCCCACCCACTCGATAGTTTCTCCAGTTTTCGGATGGGCCAGGGCTTGGTGATATCAAATAGCCTGAACAGTAAAAAGCCGAGTATGGCCGTCACCCAGATTTGATTGTCCGTTGCCGGCCAAGTTGCTAAAAGCGGTACGGCAAGAAATGTCAGCGCCTGGCCCGCTAATTCATCTGCAACTACTTCTGCCGGGTCGTCCTTGCCGGTTGCACTGATTACGATGGGTGCAAATTTAACACAGACAGCAGAACCGAACAAAACCAGCGCAGCCATCACTATTGATATTAACACACCCGGTGCACCGAAATAACACATCAAAGTAAATATAACCGCTGGCGGCAGTGACCCCCACGTCCCCGGAGCGACCGGAAGCCGGCCAAGACCGAAGCACGACGTAAGTAATATCTTTATAGTTAGTTGCTTGTGTTCCAATTCAGGACTCATTGTTTAGGATTTTCAGGCAGTATCTGTCGGTCATTCCGGCGATATAATCGCATACGGTTCGCTCAAGACCCTGCTGGCTTATCAACTGCCGAAAGTGAAACGGCATTACTTCCGGCTGGCTGCATAGTCTTTCAAAAAGCTCTCCGAGCCACTGTTTAACTTTGGCTGCGGTCTCCATCAGCGATTTATGTAAATAAAACTTCTCCAGTAAAAAATCTTCCATCTCACCCAGTATAACATCACTTTCTGATGAAAGCACAATCAGTTTTTCCCCTGCTGCATAGACATCCTCAACCGTTTTCAACTCTGCACGGGCGATGGCTTTTTTACTTGCCTCGATACAGTCGCTCACGAGTCTGTCGATAATACCCTTTGCCGCTCTTGTCCTGCGGACAGAACTGTCTTCGATTCCCTGAGAATTTATTTGACTCTGTATATGGGCGAATATTTCAATATTTTTCAACTGCTCACTATCAATCAGACCGGCTCGCATACCATCTTCAAGGTCGTGACAATTATATGCGATGCGGTCTGCAATGTCGGCGATTTGCCCCTCAAGAGAGCAGTTTCGCTCGCTGAAAGTCTCATCCTCCGGCTTATCATAAGGACTTGTATGTCTGGCCAGGCCAAGACGCGTCTCATACATAAGATTCAAACCTGCAAAACCTGCATACGGATGCTCGATAAATTCCACGATTCGCAGACTCTGTCGATTGTGTTCAAAACCGCCGAATTCGGACGTCAAATCATTAAGAGTGTTTTCGCCGGCGTGTCCGAACGGCGGATGTCCCAAATCGTGAGCCAGGCATATCGCCTCGGTCAGACTTTCGTTGAGGCCCAGTGATTTCGCAATAGTCCTTCCGATTTGTGCAACCTCAATCGTGTGTGTCAGGCGGTTGCGATAATTGTCGTCAAGACCCGGCGTGAAAACCTGCGTCTTGCCCTCAAGTCTCCGAAAGGCTTCGCAGTGGATTATTCGGTCGCGGTCGCGTTCAAAATCCGAGCGATATGCGTGCGGTTTTTCCCCGAAAGCTCGGCCACGACTGAGATTTTCGCTCACGGCATAACAGGCAAGTTCGGACATATTTCGTGTATCGTATTGCGTATTTCGTTCTTCGTATATCGGCGTACGAATTTATAAACAGGGAAGCCCGTGCTCTTCGCTCATCCGTTTCAATTGCTCAAAAAGCTCCGTCAGGCTTTGACTGATAACATCCGTATCGCTGCATACATTAATAAAATTTGTGTCTCCGTCCCATCGTGGCACCACATGTATATGCATATTTTCTGGCAGCCCCGCTCCGGC
>CAZIKS010000038.1:0-21787 GCA_964539795.1 uncultured Pirellulales bacterium | reverse complement strand
CCCCCCTCTGCACAACGCACCCCGCTCAAAATCCCTTATCCCTCGGCCTAATCCCGGCAATAAAAAATGCCAACACCGAACCGAATCCTTCGAAATTTCTTTTTGCTCGCTGCCGTTACTTAATTTATCTCTGATTCAGGAACAATCGGTTCCCACCGAACCTTCGCTGCCCCAAGCAGAGTCCCCGTAGCGTAAGCTAAATCAACCTCCGCTATTTGATATTCGGCAAGTGCCCGAATTTCAGAGCTTTGCGCATTGGCAAACTTCGTCTGGGCGTCAAGTACGTCCGTAGATGTCCGCAGCCCCAATTCAAACTGTCGCCTCTCAGCCTCGAAAAGTCTGCCTGATAAAATTGAATTTTGTCTCGTTGCCAAAATACGCTGCCAGTTTGCTTCAAGCTGGTCTATCGCATTGAGAACCTCAAGTTCAATAAGTGCCTTGCGATTCTCCTGAGTGACTAATCGCTGCCTGCGCTGATAAAACGCCTGTCGCAATCGGCTTTTCGCAGCCTCGTTTCCTAAAGGCACCAGCAGACTAACTCCCAGCCTATGGTCCTCGAATCTCTTGTCGAAAAGCAAATCGTATGAATCGTTCCGAGTCGCACCCAGCCCGTTAATATTATACGTATAATCAAGCGTAACCAAAGGAAGTGCCTGATTGCGACGAAAGTCAATCGTACTAACATCCTCTGCGATTTGCAGTTCCAGCTCAAGCATCTCCATTCGATTCTCGATTGCTGCCGTTACCGCTCGCTGTCCCTCTAATTCATAATGCACAGGCTCAGGCTCCGTAGAGGTTATCAATATAGTCGGCGTTTGCATTTTAAGCTGTGGTTTATTAAGTATCCGCTTAAGCTCACGTTCCCTGTCACGCACGCTGTTCTCGGCTACAATAATCCCTTCAAGCTTCTCAGCCACACCCGCCTCAGCCCGGACAATCTCTACCTGAGAGCGCTCACCGGAATTGACAAAACGACGGGCCTGCTCAAGTTGGGCCTTCGCCAAATCATACTCTTTCTTGCGCACCTGCAATTCTCTTCTGGTGGCATAAAGACGCCAGTAAAAACGATCTGCAACTGAAATTACTCGTATAATTTCGAGTTTCGTTCGGGCCTCGCTTATCTGTCGCTCATACTTGGCGATACGAATGCCGTAAGTATTAGTCCTCTCGCCGGCATTTCGCAGCAGCGGCTGGCTTATCGAAAACGAAAGGTCGGTACCGTAGGATGGATTGAAGATTGCGTACTCGGAGTCGGTTTTTATGCGATTGTCCGCCAGGTCGAATGTCACCGTACCGCCGGTCCGCAGAGGCACCTGGACGCCGAGGTTGGTGTAGCTATAGTCCACCTGTGAACCGGCAATATCAACCTCCGTTGCCGCCGGTGTGTCGGTCTTGATATACCCGGCCCTTGCATTAAACGCCGCCTCAAAGCGGGCCTCCTCTTCACTTACCCGTTGAGCCGCTATACTTGGACTGATAAGCTGCACCTTAATGGCAAGATTATTGGCCAGTGCTAATGCTCGGCACTTTTCCAGTGTAAGCTCAACATCTTTGGCCGCCGCTTCATTCACGTCTGCCGCGCTTTTCTTCTCGCTCTCCATATCACGCAATTCAAGCTTTTCTATCTCACGAAGTTTTTCCGGCGAAGCTTCTACCTCATAAAACTCCCCATAAGAAGAAATGCCTTCACAGCCGACTGATAAAACCATCACCGCGCAAATAAAAACCAAAAGCACACAACATCTGAAATAAGATTTCTTATTCATGTCTAAGAGCCTCAATAGGGTCGAGTCTGGCCGCCTTAATCGCGGGAAACATCCCGAAAAAAATCCCCACAGAACCCGCAAAGCCAAACGAAAGTATTATTGCCCACGCCGGAATGTACGTCTTGTCCAGAACAGGATTTATTTTTGTTATCAATAATGTTAAAAGTTCCCCAATGCCCACGCCAACAAGTCCCCCCACAAAACACAAAACTACCGCTTCAACTAAAAACTGGGCCAGCACCGCTGTTTTTTTCGCACCCACTGCCTTACGAAGCCCGATTTCACGCGTCCGTTCCGATACCGACACAAGCATTATATTCATAATCCCCACCCCGCCAACCAAAAGAGAAATCCCAACAATACCCCCGGCCACCAGCGTAACAACAAGCGCTATCTCATTGAACGTCTTTATCGCGCTCTTAAGCGACTCCGCCATGAATGTGTCCGGCTCACCCGCTTTGATACGGCGCATCCTGCGAAGAAAAAACTTTATCTCTGCGACGGCTTCTTCCAGAACTTCCGTTGTCTTGCTCTCGGCAAGAGCCCATATCCAGGGTTCTCCAAATTTAAAAGTCATCCTGTAAGGAATAATGATCTCATAGCTTTCCTGACCGCCACCCCCAAAACCTAATTCTGGCCGCCGCTCTATTACCCCAACAATACGAAATGTATTATACCCTATTCGAATCGATTCCCCGATACAGTCTTTTTCCAGTCCGAGTTTGTCGCGAAGTTCAGGGTCTATCAGGCAGACCGGCCGAGTCTCGTCAATAATTGAAAACTTCCTCCCAAGAACAATAGGACGGCTCTCTATCTCATGCCACGTTGGCTCAACACCGCTGATTCGAACATTGCTCACCGATTTTTCACCATGTCGAACGGTTCTCTGCCCTGCTGAACTTGCCCGGGTGTATCGTTCCACCGAAGGACAATGTTCAAGCATACCTTCAAGTTCTCTCGGTGAAAACCGTATATTCCACCACGGCACATTGCTTGATGGCCCTGAATCAGGACGCCTCGGCTGAATAAATATCGTATTGCTCCCTAACGTCTCAACCTGAGTAAGAATTTTGGCCTTTAGGCCCGTAAGAGCTGCAATAACTGCTGTCACCGAAGCGACACCAATTACAATACCGATGGTTGTTAGTATCGACCTGATCTTGTTGGCCCAGATTTGACCCAGAGCAAGATAAGCACTCTGATAGAAAAGGCGTATAAAAATAATTGGAGCCAGGATTAAAATTCTCATAAAGACTCACCCCCCACATCATCTCCCCCGCCGGCCGTATCTGACGGCTTCTCTTCATTTGCCTGGTCGCTGTAAATCCGTCCGTCACTCATACGGATGATTCGCTTCGCATGTCGGGCCACCGTCTCCTCATGAGTAACCATAATAATCGTCTGCCCTTCTCTGTAAAGCTGGTCGAATAATTTGAGAATGCCCTCGCTGGTCTTCGTGTCAAGATTGCCCGTCGGTTCGTCCGCTAATAAAATACTCGGGTTGCAAATCAAAGCCCTCGCGATAGCTACCCGCTGCTTTTCGCCCCCTGAAAGCTGGTTCGGCTTGTGTTTAACTCTATCGCCCAGCCCCACTCTCTCAAGTGTTTTCCTGGCGCGCTTGCGGCGCGATAACCAACCGTCACGTGAATAAAGCAGCGGTAGTTCCACATTCTTTAGCGCATTGAGTTGCCCAAGCAGTTCAAAAGATTGAAACACAAAACCAATTCGCTCATTACGTACTCGTGCCAGAACTCTGTCACTCATCTTCGTTGTGTCACGTCCGTCCAGTTCATAATATCCCGCACTGGCACGGTCCAGACACCCAAGAACATTCATCAGCGTGCTCTTGCCTGAACCACTGGAACCCATTACAGCAACATACTCATTCTTACCAAGCTCCAGGTTAATCCCGTCAAGAGCGTGGATACGTTCCACACCTACTTTGTAAATCCGAGTAACGTTCTTGAGGCGAATCATTTTCCTCTCAGCTTTCTCCGTCATCGTTGGCATCGTTCACATCATTCACATCGGTCTTCTTTTTCTTGCTTTCGGCATCCTTCTTCGCCTTTACTTCGCGCTCATCTCGTAAAATCTTGTCGTGCTTTAATCCATCAAGAACCTTATAGGGCCCCACAACTATCTTTTCGCCTTCGCTGATTCCCGATGTTATTATGGTATGAGTCAAATCGCTGGGACCTATTTCAACAGGCGTTACAACTGCCTTGCCCTCATTGTAGCGATAAACCACGACCGCGTGAATCTTGTTCTTGTCAAGTTCCGGACAATTGTCACGAATCTCCAAAGGCAGAGTATCTATCTCACGTGCAAGCACCGCCTGGGTGGGAACGCTTAAAATATCCTTGTGCTTGCGGGTTTCAATATCGACATCAGCCGTCAAACCCGAGTACAACTTCGAAACATTAGGGTCATCATCAAGCAGTATCTCGGTCCTGAAATATTTCGTCCTGTTAACCGACAGCCTGTGCGTCAATGCAATCGAATCAACCACACCCGTAAACTCAATGTCCGCAAAGGCCTGAACATAAACCTTGGCCCGCTGCCCCGCCTCTAATTCTCCGATATCTGCTTCATCAACCTGTGCCACTACCAGCATCTGAGACAAATCCGCCACCTCCACAATTATCGTACCAGGATTGTTCATCGTCCCTGTCATAACAAGCTCCCCAACCTCTGCATTAAGCCGTGTAACTATCCCGTCGATGGGAGATAAGATAGTAGTATAACTAAGGGCTTCCGCAGCCTGCTCAATCCTCGCATCGGCAACTTCCAGGTTGTGTTTCATCACAACAAGACTCAACTTCGCCGCCTCCAGCGAATGCTCCGCTGCGGCATATCCCGCTTTCTGCTCATCAACCCTGCACCTGACCTCATCGAAAGTGGATTCGCTTATGTCCCGGGATTCAAATAAAGCCTTCTGACGTTCCAAATCCCGCTCCGCCTGTTTCAGCGAATCCCCAAGACCTTTAAGGCTTGCCTCTTGACTGGCGATTCGCGCTTTTTCAACTTCAACCTGTGCCGCCTGCGCCGAGCGGGAAGCCTCCGCCGAACGCAAATTACTCTCAAGGTCCTTGGCATCCAGCCGAACCAGCATCGACGCCGGTACCGGCGGCGATGCCGACGCATCCCCGCACGTTACAACGTCCCCCTCCTCATAAGGCAACTCTATAATCCGCGCCGAAACCTTTGCGCTTATCTCAACGTTCGTAAGAGGCTCTATCTCACCCGGGGCGCTGATAAATTCAACCAACTCCCCGCGCCGGACCTCTTCCAGCCGAACTTCCACCCCCTTCTCGCCGGCCTTGCTTTTGCGCTTAACAACCCCCATAATCACAAAAACCACAACAACCGTCACGATAACCGTGATAATAATAATTCGGGATTTTTTCACGCGATTACCCTTTCTGCAATAAATCTCTCTGCGTCCGGATTTTTCTTCTGCAAACCCAGCTTTATTTGAGTTTCTCCCTGCCTTCCATGCCAAAATACAATATCTGCAAAACCTTCATTATATACCAATACAGGCCTTCTGTCCATCAAAAGATCGTTTATTAGCTCAAAAAACCTGCTCTAAACACCGGACCTCCACTACATAGACGCACTCAAGCCCCGAACGTTACAAACCTTTTATAATTTTCTTAACCTGAAATTGTTACCGTTTCGTTACGGTTTCAATCTTTTTTCGAGATTTCGAGATTTTTTGAAAATTCTTCATCCCCCATTTCCCACCCCCAAAAACCAATAAATTGGTCAGTCTGCTGGATTCAGGACTTCAAACTGTTCGTCTCTCAAATTTTTAATCCATTGTTACGGTTGAGATTTTAACTTGTCCTCTCTATCTTTTCTTAATCACAGCCTGCGCCTTCTCAAACTCTTCCTTAGCCTGTGTATTATCCGGCTCAATACCTCAGTTACACAAGGTACCACTGAAACTGCCTTTTCTCGACAACCGATTGCCTCATCGACCTTATCTTACTCTTTTAAGAACATAATACCACGGCTTCTGTCCGCGTTCTGTAACATCACCGCTCAGCCACGGCAAAAACAGATAACTGGTCCCGTCAATTTCCTCGATTATATACTTTGCCTTTGTCTGCCCGTCCCGGTGCAGTATCCATTCTTCGTTCCACCCAGGCATCATAGGATTTGAGGTTTTGCCGCCTTTTTTGAATTCTATACCTTCAAGAAAAAGCTTACCGCCCCAGCTTTTCTCGCCGGCCTTGAAGTCTTCTACCTTCTGAACGAAATCCACACTTTCCCACTTGCCCAGAGGGCCTTGTTTTCTGCTGGGCCGTGATTTTGCAGGCACTTTCGACTCGCCGCCTGCATCTTGCACGACAGCCCTAATCATCCATTCACCGTCATTAAAAACCGCCATCTCTTCGCCGGGCAGGCCGGTATAGGAATTGCCGCTGGAACTATTATCATAATGAACAAAAACGCCTTTTGTCTGCTCCGAATTAAAGCCGGCACAAATTACAAACGTTGACGGCACCTCTATAGACTTCACCCTGAATGTCACCCACTTTGCTTTTTCCCTGGTAAAACGTGAATACGAAAATGCAAAATCCTCAATGACATTGAACTCTTCGTCGCACAGCCAGATATGAAAGTCTTCCTGTAGTGGCTTTGGATACCCATATCGCGAGCCGTAGATAGAAACTGACTTTAGAATACAACCTTCGCCGGGTGCATCTAACATAACCGCATGACCGCTGCCGGCTATACTTTTCTTGCCGTCGCTTGACCCGTCATCAACTGACAGCTTGACCATTTTCCCCCGCACACGGCTTGGGCCTCTGGGGACCGGCCTGGCCTTTTTTATATTCTTGCTATCAGCCTGATAAAGATACAGCCCATTTTCATCGAAGTCGTATCGCAGACCGACAGGGCTCAGAACATCGAGCAACGCCTTTTCCAACGTGACATTCTCAATATGAAGCGGTTCAGTATAACTTCGGCACTCGGGATTGGCCAACCTCGCGGATTTTTCCCCTTGATAGGGAATCCCAGCATCCTCACAGATAGCTATCACAGCATACTGGATACTAAGTCGGTTGTTCTTTGGGCTGTGGTCAATATCCACCGTTACGCTGTTGTGGAGGCGTTCACCGAAACGGCTTCTGCTAATACCGTAGCTGCCAAGTGGGTGAACGCCTATGAAACTTAGATAGTTAAAACTAAATTCAGTACTCAAAGACGCGAAATATGGCATCCACTTGTTGTTCCAAGCATCGGTTTCGCTAATATCTCTTGAAGTTACAGCTACTTCAAAAATCTTTTGTTTTCGACCAGGTACTTGAGCCAAGTCTATACGTAATTGTTCCAAACTAATTTCTTCACCTTCAAATGTTATAGTTTCTTTTCCCATTACCACCCTGACAGGACGCCGCGGACGAGAATCTTTAAATTCAGCTTGTGCAGTATCGACGACTGGTTGCTTTTGCTGTTCGCGATAACTTTTCAGGACATCCTGCGGTGTGGGAACAAAGAACAAACCGCCAATCTGTTGTTTGTCGTTATAAACCACTTTTACATCCATAGGTCCTTTCTCAAATTCACAGGTAACAAGAACAATATCAGAACCCAGAAACTTTTCCTCTCGAACGCCAAGCTGTTGTTTGAAAAGACCGGCCTGTCCCGTTGTCGCCTTCCATATCTCTCCGAGCTTTTTCGCTGGCATTGCGCCTTTCATAGTTGAATCAAAGCTTTTCACTGCTTCTGAAAATTCCTCTTCGACCAATAGCTCTACAAATTCTTTCGCCAAAGTTGTCGGCTCTTTATTTTCCACCTGCGTCGCCTCTCGTGCATTTGTTAGAACCACGCAGCTTAATACCGTCAAGAGAACAGCCGCCAATACCGACCATCGATATGAACCTTTTTTGAATCGCGCAATCATTGTGATTCTCCTTTTCAATTGAGATTTATCTTCCAGTATACCCGCCAGGCCCGGCAGCCGCTGAGGCTGCGAAAACTTCTCCAGCAAATGAACAATCGTCTGCCCGTATTCACAATACTTATCAGCCTGCCCGCGAGAAAGTGCAAGCGCATCACAAGCCAACTCTCTGTCTACCCTCATCCGGTGGAAACCATACCACACCAGCGGATTAAACCAATGGATAACCTGGCATACAGCCATCAGCCAGCCGAATCCGATATCATGCCGTTTCAAATGTGCCAACTCATGCAGAAAAACATTCCTCAATTCCTCATCTCTAAGCGACTCAATTATACCCGCCGGCAGCAGCAGTCTCGGCCGAACAAAACCAAATAGGGCCGGACTCTTAATCCGGTCTGTTACAACTACGCCTAAAACCGTCTGTACACCCATCTGCTGCTTACAGTCTTCCAGCAAATCAAGAACTTTCTGTTCTGTCAAAGGCCTTTGGCGTTTAACAATCCGCCACAAACTAAAGTTGCCCGCCAAAACATACACCCCCAGTACAAAAGCTCCGCCCAGCCAAACCAATGACAGTATTTCCGCTGCCCCTAATACTAAGCCTTCTGTCGGTTTAGACCATACCTCTATCTTCGGGCCGGCATCCATTATCTCAGGAACCCCCGCTGGCATTGACACAACAGTATCTGCGTCAATATACGCTGCAGGTGGCACAGCCTTGTTTATCTCATTTTGTCCCTCTACTCCTTTGACCTTCAAGTTGGGTATCAGGTTAAACACGCTCATCCTGCTCTCAGGGGCCCACGGCATTAGCATCCGAACCAGCAATACTATCCACAGGCAATAATGCCATCTCGCCTGTAACCTCTTTTGCAGAACCGCTTTTATTATCAGAATCAGGCAAACCAACAAACTTATCTGAGCCGTTGACCGCAGTACCCACCCGAAGAAAAAAGACAACTGTTCGAAAAATGTCTCCATAATTATGCCCTCTCCTTCCGTTCCAGAATTTGCTTTAGCTCTTGTATATCTTCAGGCGACAAATCATCGCTCTCCAAAAGGGCCGCCAGCATCGGCTTGGTTGCACCGCCGTAAACACGCCGAAGAAAAGAACGGCTTTCGGCTTTAATGCACTCTGACTCTGCCGCCAGGGGATAATAGTAATATTCCCTGCCCTTCTTTTCATATCCCAGCGCTTCCTTTTTCACCAGCCGGTTCAAAAGGGTCTTAACAGTCTTGGGTTTCCAGGTGGTTCTAAGCGACAGCTCTTCCACAATTTTATTTGCTGTCCTCGGACTCTCGGCCCACAAAAGTTTCATCACCTGCCATTCTGATTCTGATATTCTCGGTATCTTTTTCATAACCAATCCCTTAAAAGATTACGTTTGTAATATATTAAGTATTACGCTTGTAATCTAAAAGTCAAGCAAAATCTCAAAATTTTCTAAAAAAATTTTATAATCCCCGTTTTTAGCTCAAAAACCCAATACGCCAAGCTCAATCCGGAACTCTGAACAGAAAAAATCCACCCTGCGCAAAACAATCCCATCTCCAAATTCGAGTAGTGTGAAAAAAACCGCAAATTGTATTATTCAGCCAAAAGTTGTACCAGCCAGTCTTCAAGCTCACTCGCAGCAGGTGATATCCGCAGTATCCCGTCCTTATCGATTAAATAATAGGCCGGCTGTGCCTTAACTTCATAAACTGAATACATCGCTCCCTCGCTTCGCAGCCCCCCTCTCGGAACTCCAATCCTACCTTCCTCACGGTAACGCTCTTCCGGCGGCATCATACCCCGCACAACATCCATTGCCTCATCGATACAAAACGGAAAGTTTAACTCATATTCCCTCAAAAACTGCCGGATGTCATCTTCCCTCTCCCGCGTATCGGTATATTTATGCACCCCAATCACAGCCAACCCGCTGTCCCCATATCTCTCAATGATATCCTTAATTTGTTCAAGGTCTCGCAAATATGCCGGCGCCTCTGTCTGTTGCGGATATCCCTCCAAATCTATACCGACCTGCAGCAGAACTACCCGCCCTGCAAAATCTCCCAGCGTAAATGGTTCGCCGTTCACCCACTCTTTTACAAAAAACCCGGGCGCCGCCTTGCCGTACCAATCGTAAGCCGGCGGAAACATCTGAATATCCAGCTCATTGCTAAGCCCCGCGCACCTGTAACCAAACCGATTGTACCCATACCCGTCAAAGTAAGCCCCTACCTCAATTTGCACGCCTTCCGGCAGACTCTGCAATTCATATCGCCCGCCTGCATCGCTTGCAATTTCAAAAGTCCTCTCACCGCCGCTGACTGTAATTCTCACCCCCCCCATCGCCTCACCATTCTCATTCACAACCAACCCCCCAAGCACACTGTCCCACCGGGCAATTGTGCCAGAAACGCCCACCTCCTCAAGTGTAATTCGCCCCAAAGCCAGGTTATCACCTGCCGCAAGACCTTCCAGCTTGATTGTCGTTTCAAACTCCCCTTTCTTAACAACCAACTGAGCCTCCAGCCCCATAGGTATGGAAAAAATATCGAAAACACCGTCGGTCCCAATCTCAGTCTGCCACGGTACTTCACCAATACTGCTGCTATAAACCTCTCCGTTTTTATCGAGCACGGATATTCCTAATTCAAAATCACTGACCGCATCCCCTTCCCCGTCCACGACAAATCCGCTGACATTTGCCGGCGGCATGACTAAAATTTCCGCATTGTTCACATCGTAATTTTCACCCCAGATAAATAAACACCCCAAATCCCCCTCTCTACTGAACGCCTGTCCGAAAACTACCCCTGTTCCCGCATACTTTTGTCTGCTGAGAGTAAACCCCCCGTCTTCTGCCGTCGCAACCCTTACCCCGCCTATGATCACCCCACCTCGAACAGCCTTACCCTTCTCGTCAACCAGCCGGCACTGAATATATTCTCCTTTATCTCCTACCTTGCTCGCAGCCGTACTCCCGCCCTCATCGACGCCGGCCCTTTCTTCCTCTTCAAGTCGCCTCTCGATTTGCTTAATCGCCCTCGCAAAAGGATTCTCCGCATCACCATCCCCATATTCTACGCTCAATTCCTCCAGCGCATCAATCGCACTCGCATCACCGATTTTACCAAGATACACTGCCGCCGCTAATTTCTTCGCCATTTCATATTCATAAAGTGCCTCCACCAGCCCGTCAACGTCATCATCCAGATACATATCCTCGATTCGCTTCAGCTCAGCCTTAAGTTCCGCTGCCGTCCGTCTTGTCTCAACTCGCTGTATCGGCTGAATCCTTTTACTTTCCTCAACTGCTCTCTCTATTTTTGGCGCTGCTGTCGGCCTGACGATTTGCGACTCTTCTTTCTGGCTCAGACCTGCATACAAAATAAAACCTGTCAAGACTGCTATAATCAAAACCGCCGTTCCGAATAATGTCACCCTGCTTGTCATAATTACTTCGCAGACTTTCAGCCACCCCGTCCCTCGAATTGCCGTCGATTCGCCCAGGGCAGAAAGTGCATCGTTAAGAATCCGCTCATCCATCTCTGCCGTGGTACTGCGACTCAATCTCCTGACTGTTTCTTCTATATCACCTGTCAGCTTCGTTCTTGCATCAAGCAACTTTCGCAGCGTATCCAGCCCGTAACGATATCTACCCTCAGCCGTACTGGCAGAAACATTCTGCATCCTCCCTATCTCGCTGAATTTCATCCCCCCCAGAAGATGAAGAATCACCGCATTGCGCTGCTGTTCGCCAACCTCAGCCAGTGCCTCCGCCACTATCTGCGATTCCTCGCTGTCCATCATCCCCTCTTCCTCTCCCTGCGGCCCCGAGAGGATTGGCCCCATACTGTCAAGCCCCACAACCTTATACATCTTTTCGCGAAACTTGCCCCGAACCTGTTCCACTACGCAGATTATTAAATAATTCTTTAAACTCCCATAAAGATGGAACTGCCCCGCACCTTCAGCGAAAGACACAAAAACATCATGAAGAATCTCCTCTGCCGCCCTGGCCTCGTTCAAAAGGCACGTCCCTATCAACAGAAGCTGGTCCTTATATTTCCCATAAATCTGGCGCAGGCTCTCGCCGTCCCCGCGCTTCAGTTTCCAGACAACAAGCCTCTCGTCAAGCATATCACCTCAGCCAAAAGTCTTAAAACCATTATACTTAAATTATATAACGGCCGCTGCAACCCTTTTAGTGTAAATAAAATAACCTTTTTTTGACAGCTCCAACCTTTCCACCCCAAAAACCACGTTTTTCGCACTATTCCGCACTTTTTCAAACCCAAAAAAACTATTTAAAAATGGTTGACATTTCTTTATCGCAGTTTTATATTGTAATATGAACAAGGGAAGTGGCTAAGGGACGGTTCAAAATGTACTGTTCATGCTCATATATTGGTGAGGTCTGTTCGAAAAGAATTGCTCCCTATCCGCAAAGAAACCTTCGAAAACAATTTGCCTTAGGCCCGTAGTAAAAATCCAAATACACCTCTTTTAGAGGTAGTTTCAACCATACAAACTTTATTAACTTTTTTAAGGGGAGTCTATTATGAGAAGGGTAATAAATATCTCAATTTTATTGTCTTTGTTCGTTCTCTCGGGCTGCTATAGCTGCAAAAGCTGGAACGACTTCTGGGGAACCGGGCCCGTAGAACCAGGTTGTGAGCATAAATTCTTTCTCGATAAGGATTGCAGGCCTATGGCTAAAGCAGTTCCAAAGCCTCGACCTGTAAAACCAAAGCCCGCTCCTGCTGCAAGGCCGATGCCGGCGCCCAAAAGTCAGTGTGGTCCATATAATGTATCAAGGAGTTATCCCTGCCCGGACTGCGGAATCATCCGGCTGGATAAAACAATGCCGGCCCAAGTGCAGTTAAATGCTCCATTCCAATACACTATCAAGGTTCTGAATCTAACCAACATGATGGTTGCTGATATTGAGCTTAAGGAAAAGCTTCCAGAAAACTTCAAATTCACTAAAGCAAATCCTAGCCCCGAAAAAGAGGAAAACATGCTTATCTGGAAAATGAGCTCACTTGGGCCGGGGAAAAGCAAAATCATTACTGTTTACGGTTCCGCCGCCAACACCGATTGCCTTAAACACTGTGCCACCGTGACTTATCTTGTGCCAGCATGTGCAAATGTTAACGTTGTTGAGCCTGAGTTGAAATTAGTCAAGACCGCTCCGGACGAGGTTCTGTTGTGCGACCCTATACCGGTAAAAATGATCGTTACTAATTCAGGAACCGGCGACGCTAAAAATGTTAAAATCACCGATACGCTGCCTGACGGCCTCAAGACCTCTGATGGTCGGACAAGACTCGTCTTTGACGCTGGTACTTTGGCCACTGGTCAGTCAAAACAATTTTCTGCTTCACTAAAGGCACAAAAAACCGGTAAATATGTTAACACTGCAACGGCAACATCAGAGGGCGGCCTAAAAGCTCAGTCACAGACTACAACAATAGTTCGCCAGCCCGTTTTGGAAATCTCTAAAACCGGACCGGAAAAACGCTACCTTGGACGTTCAATTACTTATGAAATCACTGTTTCAAACAAAGGCGATGCAGCTGCAACTGAGCTTGTTGTTGAAGACAGCGTACCTAGGGGGGCGAGGTTTATCTCAGCTACCGCCGGCGGCAGTCTGATGCAGAGTAAAGTTGTATGGAATCTGGGTAATCTTTTGCCCGGCAGATCGCGAACTGTCAGTTTGACATTGAGGCCTGAAAGGGCCGGTACTGTAACCAATACGGCCATGGCCAAAGCTACTTGCGCTGAGGATGTGCGCGATTCGGCAAGTACTGAGGTGGCAGGTATTCCGGCAGTATTGCTTGAAGTTATAGACATTGATGATCCTGTCGAAGTGGGCAGTCAAACAACTTATGTAATAGTCGCGACTAATCAAGGCTCTTCTCCCGGCACTAACATCAGTATAGTTTGCTCCCTGGAGGATAACCAGCAATATGTATCGTCAAGCGGCGCAACTGCCGGAACTCTTAAGGATGATACTGTTACGTTCGCCCCTTTACGCAGTCTTGCTCCACAGGCTAAAGCAACTTGGCGTGTTGTTGTAAAAGCTGTGAAGGTTGGAGACGTCCGTTTCAAGGTTATTATGAATACGGATCAGCTTGATCGTCCCGTTCAGGAAACAGAGGCTACGCATCTATACGAGTAGGAAAGTATACCTTAGGGCGCCACGGCGTTATCATCGCCGTGGTGCCTTAAACTTATTACTCCGCTCTCTTGGAACAGAGCAAAGTTCTTTGAACAATAGCTGTAGTTTAACAGGTACAATAGTAAGCAACTATACTTGAAAGGACATAAAAAATGACCAAACCAATGGAAAAATTTATCTTTATTTCTCTGGCCCTGTTATTGTATACTTTGCTTGGTCTCAACGGCTGCAAGGATACTGAAAAAGAAAACGCGATAAAAGAAGCTGCTGAGGCAAAAGCTGAGTTGGCAAGTGTCCGGAGTATTTTAGAAAAAACCAAAATGCAAAAAGAAGAACTGGAGGCAAAGGTCAGCGAGGTTACTGAGTCCCTTAATGCAGCAAAGGCTAAAATAGAGACTCTTATACAAAGCGGTACTCAGGCTGTGAACTTCAAAGAAAAACTCGATGAACTCACTAAGCAAAAAGACAATGCTATTGCAAAAGCTGCTGATTCACAAACTATGGTTCAAACTTTGAAGACTCAGTTGCAGCAGCAGCTGCAAAAGGTTACTGGACTCGAAGGTCAGAATAAAAAGCTCCAGCAGTTGATTGATGAACTCAAAAATAAGCTGGGCGCTGAGGTTCAAATACCTTCGATTCCAAATCTATAATCTGCGATTCAGGCAACGTTAGAGATTGTGGCATGGACGTAATTTCTTACTCCATTACGCCATCTTTATGTACTGTAGCCTGGATATAACAGTTTGAAGTCTGTTTATAATTTTTCTAAGGAGTTCTCACTATGGAAGAATCTGCTCTAAATATGGAAACAATTCTCACGACAATCTATCAATACCTCGCCCAATACGGCTTGAAGATTTTAGGCGCAATAATAATCTTTCTCGTCGGAAAATGGCTCGCTAAAATCATCTCGCAACTCACAGAAAAAGCCCTCATCAAGGCAAAAATCGAAAAAACTCTCGCGAAGTTTGCCAGAAATCTCGCAAACATAGGTCTGTTAATCTTCGTTGTCATCGCCGCCCTCGCAAGTCTCGGTGTTGAGACAACTCAGTTTGCTGTGGTTATCGGTGCCGCAGGTTTGGCTATCGGCCTCGCTCTGCAGGGCTCTCTCGCAAATTTTGCCTCCGGTTTTCTGATGATTATCTTTCGCCCTTTTAAAGTCGGAGATTTTATAGAAGCCTCAGGAATAAAGGGAACCGTTAAGGAAATTCAGATTTTTAACACCATCTTAAGCACCCCAGACAATCTCCGTGCAATCATCCCCAACGCACACGTAACCGGTGGCAACATTATTAACTACACCGTCAACGGAAAAAGACGCGTCGATTTGGTAATTGGAATCTCTTATGAGGATGACCTCAGAAAAGCAAAAAAAATCATTGAAGATACCCTTGCCTCCGACCCCAGAGTTCTCCAGGACCCCGCCCCGACTGTGGCCGTCTCCGAACTCGGTGACAGCAGCGTCAATTTCGTAGTACGCCCATGGGTCGCCCCAGCCGATTACTGGAACGTCTATTTCGAGACCACCGAAAACGTCAAACTCGCTCTCGACAAAAACGGCATCACGATTCCGTTCCCACAGAGAGATGTGCATATGATAACAAAAAGCTCGTAAATTAACAATAAAGTAAAAAGGATAAATATAATGAACTCAATTGTTAAATCCAGAATGATTGTTCTCTGTCTTTCCCTCTTATTCCTCGCCTCCTGCTCACAGGTCGCAATCACCGGCAGAAAACAGCTTAACCTCGTCCCCGACTCGCTGATGAACTCAATGAGCTATCAGTCTTACTCCGAATTCCTCACCGAAAATCAGGTCAGCTCCAACACTCAGCAGGTCGAATTGGTCAAACGTGTCGGCCTGAGAATACAAAAAGCCGTCGAAATATATTGCGCCGAGAATAACCGCGCCGACCAGCTCGATGGCTACAAATGGGAATTCAATCTTATACAGGATGATGCCGTTAATGCATGGGCAATGCCCGGAGGAAAAGTCGTCGTCTATACCGGCCTGATGTCAATCGCACAAAATGAAGCCGGCCTTGCCGTCGTCGTCGCACATGAAATCGCTCACGTCATCGCAAGGCACGGCAGCGAGAGAATGACTCAGGGACTGCTTGTCCAGTTCGGAGGAATGGGACTCTCAGCCGCACTGGACAGTTATCCGACCGAAACACAGGAATTGTTTATGAAGTCATATAATGCCGGTGCTCAATATGGTGTCCTCCTGCCATACAGCAGGGCTCACGAGAGCGAGGCAGACCACATGGGGCTTATCTTCATGGCTATGGCAGACTACGACCCCCACGAGGCTGTCGCTTTTTGGGAAAGAATGGCCGCCGCAAAGCAGGACTCTCCCGCACCGCCCGAATTCTTAAGCACCCACCCTGCCGATTCAACGAGAATAAGAAAAATTAAGGAGCTTATCCCGACAGCCATGCAGTACTACAAAAAACCGTAAACCCTGAACTTAAAATATATCCGCCCCTCAGATTCGGATTATTTTTCTTAACTTACCCGGATTTGTTCCGGCAGTTTATTGTCGGACCAATCCGCGAATATTTTCCAGCTTACCAAATAAGACAAGCTCATCATTTTTTTGTATTCTTGTATCAGCAGACGGGTTTGCCATAGTATCATCGTCCCGAAGAATCGCAAGAATAGTAATATCATTTTTTCTCAATTCAGATTCGGCAAGGCTTTTGTCAATAAGGGGATTTCCGCCGGCTACTTCCAGCCTGGTGATGCCGTATCCCCCTGTCATCAGCAAAAGTTCTTCAAATGATACCGGCTTAAAGAATTCCTTTTTCAATATTTTATTTCTTAGATAGCTCGTCAGTTTCCGAGTAAACTTCTTATTGGTGAAAACCTTATAGACTACAAACAGGGCAATTATGATTATGCCCATATTAACCCATTGCACCGACCAAGGCGGCAGGGAAGGAAAAAACGATTTTGAAAGCCAGCCAAGCATTGTATTCTCTGGATTTAAAGCGCTTGCAACTGTGGCTATCAATGTTACTAATCCCGCATTACCCAATACCATCAGAACCGAAGCTATACGGCGCCTTCTTTTATTTCCTGTAACGAGTTCTGCCTCCTTAGTCGTAAAGCCGGTCCCGCTGAAACAGGACAAAGACTGAAACTTTGCAAGAGACCATTCCAGTCCGGTAAGCTGAAAAGCAACAGCCCCGATTCTTACGACGATGAAAGATGCAACCAGTACAATAATGAACAGCATGATGCTCATAATAAGCTCCTATAGCCATTTTTTTCTTCTAAAATATATCAGCATACAGATACCAATAATTACCATCACAATCCACACACTTAAATATCCCCATTTCCATTCCAACTCGGGCATATATTTGAAATTCATGCCGTAAATTCCCGCCACAAACGTCAGAGGAATAAATATCGTAGCGATTATCGTCAGCACCTTCATTACGGCATTCATCCGGTTGCTGATGCTGGATAGATAGATATCGAGCATCCCCGAGACCATATCTCTAAAGCTCTCTACGGTATCAATAACCTGTATCGTGTGGTCATACACGTCCCGGAGATAGACACCGGTGGTTTCTTTGATAAAGGCTGATTCGCTGCGTTCCATTGAGCTTATCAACTCTCTTAACGGCCAGACCGATTTTCTCAAATAGACCATCTCTCGTTTTAAATTATGTATCTGTTTAAGGGTTTTTTCACTCGGGTCTCCGATAAGTTCTTCTTCCATGTTTTCTATCTTTTCTCCGAGCTTTTCCAGAATACTGAAATAACTGTCGACTATGGCGTCCAGCAATGTATACATAAGATAGTCCGAACCCATCTTTCTGACTCTGCCCTTTGCATTTCTTATCCTCTCACGGATAGGCTCGAATACATCTCCTATGTTTTCCTGAAAAGAAATAACATAGTTTGACGAAAGGACAATACTTACCTGCTCCGACAGGATTGTCCGGCTCTGCTCGTCGAAACGCAGCATTTTCAAAACAACATAAATATATTTTTCCGTATCCTCAAATTTGGGGCGCTGGTTTGTGTTTAAAATATCTTCAAGTATCAGGGAATGAATGTCGAAATGATTGCCGATTTCTTCAATAATTGAGATGTCATGCAAACCATCAACATTTATCCAACTTACTGTTGGTGTCGTCTTGAAACCAAAGC
Organism: uncultured Pirellulales bacterium; assembly: GCA_964539795.1. Classification (GTDB taxonomy): domain Bacteria; phylum Planctomycetota; class Phycisphaerae; order Sedimentisphaerales; family Anaerobacaceae; genus CAZTKW01. The sequence goes on along the minus strand of CAZIKS010000038.1, from coordinate 3,761 downwards.
ATTCTTCGACTCGGCCGACATGTTTTTCCTGAAACTTGTTTTCATCATAATCCATCACTGTTATCCGCGCTGTCTCCAGCATTCTCTCGCCTAAGTGCACCAGCGTCCCCGGAGCAAGACCGGCTTTTCTTGAATCTCTCTTACTCTTTCTTTTTGCCGCCATTTGGTATCATCCTTTCAGTAATATTCCTGACCATTGATATCGGGAAACTGACCATCTGCCTGACACCCTCCACGGACGAAAGCGTCCTGACCTGCGTTCTGACTTCAGAAAATAACTCCTGAGCCACAATCTTTTCCTCGACTTCACCTTCTTCCCTGACCTTTGCCAATCTATGCAATGCATATAAACCGATTAGAAAGGCAAAAACAAAGAAAAAGTCCCACTGTTGAAGATTCAATGTCGGCAGAGCAAATTCACCCCCCGGGCTTGTATATTTCAGCGTCCATGCCAGTTCCCGGCCGGCAAAGAAATCCGCAAATTTGCCCCCTAAGATAGGAGCAATGCCGGCCGCTACTGAATTGGCTATCGTATTGGTTGCCAGATAGACCGTTGCCTGTCCCTTCGGGGCCAGTTTCAAACTAATGTTCCCCGATGCCAAAGAAACGCCTGCAGACGAAAGACCCGTAACAATATGGATGACTATCAATAAAGGAATCGTCAAAACGTATTTTTCCGGCATCGTCGTGAATGTCCAGGCAAGAATAGAGAAGATAAACAACGGGCCGCTTATTGCCAAAACGGATTTATTGCTGAACCGGTCTGTGAACCTGCCCCATATTTTAAGAAACAGAAAATTGAAAACCTGGCTTAAGATTGAAAGGCCTATGATAAATGACATGCTAAGACCAAGCCTCTTAAGCAGATAAACCATAAAAAAAGGCCCGGCAAGATTAACCGCAAAATTCCACGAGCACATAAAAGCTATCAGCTTCCTGAAGTTTTCATCTTTGAAAGGCTGCGAAAGCAGTTTGAGTATTTGCTGTTTTCCCGCAATCTCCGGCATTTTTGTCTCCGGTGTTGTTGCTAAAAACAAAAGCCCGGTCAGACCCGCCCCAAAACCAACAAGAAACAGGATAGAATATCCCGCAAGTTCCTGCTCGGCGAATCGCCCCTTCCAGAAGTCCAGATAAACTGCCGCAACAATACTTACGCCTATCCCGACGCCGGTTGCTATTCGCATCCTCCTGGAAAAGAACGAACCCATTATGTTTTCAGGAATCAAATCCCGCATCCAGGAGTTCCAGCTACAGCCGGATACCGCCCCGAAAGCCGACACCGCTATCAGCAAAACCAGCAGTACCCCGATAGCTATTTTTGCCGGGAATATAAAAGGGCTAAGCGCGATTATCAGCCAGCAAAGCCGGCTCAGGCCCGCCGCTGCAACTGTTATCAGCCGTCGGTTACGTATCTTTTCTACAAGGAATATCGAGGGCAGTTGAAGCAGTTGAGACAACGGCCCTATCGCAGCTAACAGACCTATTACAAAATTACTGGCCCCCAGTTTAACCGCAAAAGCTATAAGAAACGCACCACCTGTTAAGATTCCCATTACCTGAGATGCTACTCCGTCCCTTATAATATTCTTAAGGGCGGATTGGATTTGATTTTCACTAAGTGTCTCTTCCGTCTTAAACATGTCAGAGCCTCCTTTCCAAAAGCTGTGAGAATCGGATTAGGCTTCTTTTCCTTTTGGCGTTTTTTGTTGTCTAACTCTTAGCTTAAACGGTTAAGACGTTTTTTCTGTAATCTGACCACCTGGACAGGATTTATTAATTTCTGAAGTTATGCCTTTCCCGCTGGCGCCGGGCTCGAGCTGAAAACTCACCTCCTGTCACCACAGCCAAAATCGGGAACAATGCCTACCAACCATTATCTACAAACGGGGCACAATGATTTTACGCTTGTCCAGCCTCGCTTATATCCTTGCGTTATAGACAAGAAGAAGACCTTCTTAAAAATAACCTCAAATTCAGAACCTTGACAAGTCTTTTTTGTTTCCTCTATAGAACCCAAAACCCTATTTCTATTGCTGGACTATAGTTCAACCGGGGCACAAACATTTTCACTGTTCGTTACTTCAGCCCCACAATTACCACACTTAAATCGAGGATTCTCGGTTAATTGCTTGTATTTCTCCGGCTCCTTTTGCTCAAATCCTTCCGCTTGCAATGCGCACATATGCATTTCGTGACCTTCTTTTTTACATTCTGCATTACCAGCCATTTTTCTTACCTCCTTACATTTTTTCGTTCTTTCGCAACAACTTTGCCCGGCTAATTAAGTAGCAAAACAAAATACTCTTAATCTTTCTTGCCCTTAACCGCCGTTTTCAACATACTGCGTACACTTTCAGCAGCATCGGTGCTGATTTCTTCGGCCGCCTCTATAGCGCCTGTTGTGGCATTTTCAATAGCCTTGGCGGTATCTGCGCCTATGTCGCCCGCGGCTTTGGCTGCGCCTTCAACTGCTGCAACAGCCGTTTTGCCAACATCAGCTCCTACTTCGGAAGCTCCCTTGACAACGCCCTTGGCTGCCGATTTTACTGCTATGCCGATGTCCCCACCGGCCTCCGATGCCGCTGCGACTGCGCCGGCGACAATCTGGCCTGCTGCTTTCTCTGTTGCAACAACTACCTGGGCTACTCCGTCAACTGTTGTCATCAGAACATCTTTGGTAGCTGTTACAATAGATTCCGCTGTGTTACCTGCACCTTTGATTACGCCGACAATAGCCCATTTAGTGGTACGCCCTACTTTTGATAACATTTCTTTCATTTTTCTACCTCCCGGGGTTAAACCCCACAAAAATAATAATATTTTTCAGAGATCTTTTCCTTAAAAATGCTTTTTAGAAATGGTCTGGAAATTTGAATATACCGCAAACGGAAATGCTGCTGTTCCCTCCTGTTCGACCTCTCTACATAATACCGCTTCCGCCGGTGTCCTAAAGCCCCTCCCAAAACCTCTACCACAGCATATTTCATTCCTGTCTCCCATAAATTCAATCTGCAACTGGGTTTTATTGTAAACCGGCTTAGTCGTTTGGCAAGTCATTTTTTCTCTTCAAAAATTTATTTATACAAACCCCGCTTAAATCCTTCCAGTCTGGATTCTGCGAGTCAATAAGTGCTGTTCTGTATCGGCAGGTTTTATTACTATACCCACGACCCCGATGGAAACAGCGTTCATCCAAATAACTCCTTGTTTACCGGCCGAAGATAAAGCGTTCCGGCTGGTTACTGTATAATTTCACATTGGGTTCTTCTTAAAACTGCAAAAATAACAACAAATGCCAACCTCCGCTACTCGTAAAATTACCTGTTTTTAACTCGAAAATTTACCTGACCTTTACCCACCAAAATCCGCCCGAAAGCCTCCTCCGCTCGATTCCAATTATAACCAACCTACCTAAGCCTCTCCCAGCCGCACCATCTAAAAACCTCACCGCCAGGCTCCACATCTCAACACCCATCCACGAGTTTACTTTTAATCGCACCAAAATTGCTTCTTAATTTTCTTTCCAACAAGAACACTCCAACTCCTTCCTCTGCCGATGACCTTTTCTATCCAATATTTCTACTCTATTAATAACCCCTCTTTCCCACTTTCTCCATCTTCCCTATTTTAACATTGTAGGTGGTTTTTGTATCGGGTGTGCAAATTTTTTACAAAAACACACAATAAAACGTGCTTTGTTGAAAAGGTTAAAGGTATTTTACTAATCAGGTCGAATTATGATATATGAAGACAAAAAGAAA
>CAZIKS010000037.1:0-21808 GCA_964539795.1 uncultured Pirellulales bacterium | reverse complement strand
AGAAACTGGCCCAATGTAATCTAAGTACCCACGTTCGCATAATCGCCCGCGATGTAGATTTCGTCAATTACAAACTAAGCCACGGCCAGTACTTCTTCACAGAAATCTGCGAACAGGGAATCATCCTCTACGACTCCGGCCGCTTCAAACTCCGGCAAAAGCAGGACCTTAACCCATCCGAAGCAAAACAACACGCACAGGCCCACTTCGACGAAGCATTCACAAGCGCAACAGAATTTTATGATGCGTTTGAATACAAGTTCAAGAAAGGCCAATACAAAAACGCAGCCTTTCAACTTCACCAAGCCGCCGAATTTGCATCCAAGACTGTCCTATTGGTCTTTGGCAGCGAGTGTCCGCAGGAGCATCATCTCGATGTATTGGGCGACCTAAGTGCCGACTACTGTCCAGAGTTGGCTGGAATATTGCCAAGAGAGACCGACGAGGAAAAGGGGCTGTTTGAACTGCTGGACTACGCCTATATCGGTGCAAGATATGACATCCACTACAAGATAACAAAAGAACAGTTGGAACAACTCTCACCTTGCGTCAAAAAACTCCACGAAGTGACAGAAAAGATCTGCGTAGAGAAAATAAAAAGTTTTGTATGAGCAAAGCCCGCCGTAGCTTCATGCGAAGGAGGGCAAGGAAAAGATAGAATCATTCATCTAATTGTCACCATGGAACTAGTGCCCAACGTTTGGCATCACCGGTGGAGATGGAGCGCCAGCGGAATTCCCGTCCGTGTGCATGCCATGGTTAGAGCATATTTGCTCAGCTATGAACCCAATGTTTCCAATCGCTTCTTGGCATCTCTCCCTACTTCTCCCGCTGGGTCAAGCTGTGTGACTTTGAGGAACATTTTCTTCGCCTCTTCAGTTAGTCCTTGCTGCAAGTAAGCCATCGCCAAGTTGTAGTAAGCAACAGCGTCGAAAGGATCAAGTTCTACCCCTTTTTTCATGTATGTCGTCGCTGTCTTCACATCGTCCTTCATGATATAGACGTTCGCGATGTGAATATGAGCGTCAGGATCGTTCGGTATAAAAGAGAGAATCTTCGAGTAGGTTTGTAAGGCCTGATCCAATTGTTGGTTTGACAGGTAAAGAGTTCCGAGAGCCTCGTATGCTTGTTTGAAACGTGGGTCAATCCGGATCGCCTTTTGATAATGTTGGATGGCTGAGGACGTCTCGCCGGCGACTTCAGACGCCAGACCGGCAAGTTGTTGTGCACATGGGAGATTGGAGTTTTTATCCGCGAGCGTTTGTGCCCAGGCTTTTACTCTCTTCACGCGGTCAGGTGTGCCATAGGCAAGAGGAATCTCAGCCTTAAGTTGTTCTCGTGCGCCGGAGTAGGTATATGAAACATTTAAGATGAAGTGTGGAATTGGATTTTCCTGATCGGCTGCTGCCCATTGGCGTGCACTCTGAATTGCCTTTGACCAGTTGCCATGAACAACGGCCTCAGTCGCATCGAGTTCATGTTGGGTGGACGTGGGGGCGATAGGGGTGGGATACTGAGGCAGAATGGCACTTTCTGGCAAACTAACTCCGTAATCTTGAAAGAACTTAATTACACTTGAAGGGTTTACCTCAATCCGTACGGGTTGTAAGCCGTCTGGCTTGTCAGGCACGGTGTAGTATAACGTATACCTTTCGGAGTCGACTCTCAAGTATTTCTTCCCTGTTATTAGGTATACCTGAACGGCGGGAGCATGGCTGGTTGCATAGGTCTGCCTACGAGAGAATTCGTCCATTTGCTTCTCCTGCCATTCCTTGCCAATTGCGGAGTTTGAGGGAAGTTCCCATAGCATCGCCTCTTTGGACTTACTCTGAATCTCACGAATACTAGAAGAGAGCACCATGTGCTCGCCGGTGAGAATATCCAGGAGATACAATTCGCCTCCCACGTCACGAACCGCCTTTTCACCTGTATTTGCTATTTCAAGTATGTACAGTGCTGCCTTTTCAGCACCAGGCCTTCCAACTACTACCTTGATCTCGGATAGCACGAGTGGTGGTTGTGATTCAACGCCGGACTTTCCGCAACTGGTAATGAGGGGAAGAAGGGCGAGAACCACCAGGAGGAGATAGGCTCGCGCCATTCGGTTTCGAGACCTCAAGCCTGGTACGGTTAACATAGTGGTGTGAAGTCTTCTCATTGTTCACTCCTTTGAGTGCTCTAACAAGTTATTCTATAGTTTCTGTATATTACCCACCCCCGCACTTGCCGTCAATTTTTCACTTTCTCGCAATACACTTCACGAAATACGAATTTCTTTCCCTGCCATATAATACCCAAATCCTCAATTCCCGCCCTTCAATTGATAACTGATGAGTTTTTTCTCTGTCTCTGCTTTCATTTTGCTTTGTTAGCTGATGATTTCGTTAATTTTTTGAGTTCTTCTATGTGATCTTGCATTCTTTTTCTTTGTTCGGAAGAAAATACAAGGCCAAACTTACCTTCAGTAATTTCTAATTCCAGAAGCCTTGACTCCGCCATAAGGTAATTAATACGATTTAGATTATCGACAGCCTGACGCCCCTTCTCTGCAAGCTTCCCAAGCTCGATTTCTATGGGGCCAACTTTTGCTTTTCCTGAATCAGACTTAATTAATCTTTCTACCAGTTTTTCTATTTGTTTCCTTAGCACAAGTACAGTAATTATTGTAGCCGTTGGCCACGATATTAGTATCTGAAGTATCTCTTTCATTTCCTGCAAGTGTTTCTCCTATTTGTAGCCAACAATGATTATACCGTCTGTATAAAACGCCAATTACCAAATACAAAGAAGCTTCCCATGCGTTTTTTCTCTCCTCGAAATTATACTCGCTTTCCAGACCTCGTCAAACCATTTTAAATTAATTTTCCTCCACAAAATATAGTCATTGCTGTCCGCCCCAACTCCCCGCTGTTGTTGCCTCCAGTTCGGACTGCTCTTTTTTTCTCCGGTGCTGCGCACCTGCGAAATACTGTATGTTGCGAATTGCGGCCTCCGGCAACAACAGCTAATGATTTTGTCAGCTTAAATATAGTTGTATACGTCTTGATGCAACTGTGGACGCAGGCAAGACAAGCTGACAAAGCTTGCTTTAAGAAGCTTGCTTGCCAAGAACACTAAGCTGACTAAATTCTATTCTTTCTTCGTGTGCTTCGTGTTTCCCAAAAGATATCTTCTGTCTTTAATTCGTTATTCTCTGCGCCTTCGCGCCTTTGCGGGATTGTATATTTTTTATATTTATTTTGCCAGTTTAATTTTCTTTCATCTTTGCTCTGTCCCTCTCAGGGATTCAATATTTAGTGTTAGTTTTCTTTTTTCCTATTTTACCTATCTTACCCATTTTAACATTTTAAACAGACTCCACATTCATCTGCTCCCCAATAGTCAATTGTAAATCGTCAATAATCATTTGAAAGGCCCCCGCGGCGCCTAAGCGGAAAATTGTACATCTTTTTGCATCTTTTTTTTCAATTTTTCTTCTTTTCCCCCCTTTTTTTTAACTTTTTTGAACTTTTTGTCGTTTTTTTTGCGTTTTTTTGACGTTTTTTCCCCGGAAAAGCCCCTCGGAGTGTCACATAATATTAGCTCTGCTTATGCTTTTACTACCAGTTTTCCCACGCCTCCCCGCTTCTGTCATCGGCTATCTTAAACTTATCCATCGGGCAGTCATATAAATACCTCGTAATGCAATGTGCACTGGCGGCTGACAGCCGGGATACTGCAACCTCCGGGTTGCGTACATCGAACTCAAAACCCACTTTTATCCCTTTACTCTCAATGGACTTAGGCCACACTTTCTCACCCGTTGACGTATCAAAAATAACGGCACGGGAACTTAAAAAGCCCTTTAAAAAACCCGTCTCAGCCATATTATAAAGCCGAAAATCTTCTACCACCACCAGCAGAACGATATCCGCCTGCAAAACCCTACCTACCTCTAACGTCGACAGCCGTGAAAAGTCAGCCTGATTATTCCGAAACTCAACCAGCTTTTCATAGCTGATAAGCCCCTCAGCTGGCATCCTGACCCTTTTTACTAAATACTCGCGTATGTCCCTCGTTAAATAATAACGCAGGTTAGCAGTAGCCATGAGTCGTGCCGGCTGTTTCACAAGGATTAATATCTTTTTGTCCTTTTGCCCCCTAAGTTCATATTCGGCCGGGATTTTCTTCTCGTGACGCGTCGGCGTGCCCACCATACTTATAAGACCGCATCCGCTACAGAAAAAAATCCCACTTACAACTAAAATTGCAAAAACGTTACAAATAAAAATTTCGTATTGTAATTTCTTCATTATCATCATTACCCATAAAATCATTCTAAATCTATAGTTATACGTTTCTATTATTAGCCTTGCCTCTTTCAGCCTTTCGCCGCCAGTGCCCGCGCAAGTGTAACCATCCACCCGCAGGCAATAATAATTATCACCCCTATAATTACATATCTTACTTTAACTTCGGCAAAAAAACGCTTGGCAAAACACAAATATCTCCCAAATAAAACTGTAAACAAATTCAAAATCGCCGCAGCCGACAGCATACAGCACGATAAAGCGCCGGCCGGCTGAATATAGAAAGACTCAAAGATTCTCCCCTCAGCAAAAGCAAGTATAGAAGTCGTTATCCCGCAAGTTGGACAAGGCAGGCCATAATTCTGTTTGAATCCGCACGGCAAAAACAATTGCCCGATGTCGATTTTGCCTTTTGCCCCAAGCCAAAAAAAACTGAAAAGTGCACATATACCCAAAAAAACAATACCTGCGATGACCCGCTGCCGAAAGCTTGCCCGGCGGAAAATTTCACGTTTATTTGACTCTTGGATTCTATTCATAATTACAGTAAATTATCTGTTGGCTTATTTGTATTATTACAGTAAAATAGGACAAGGTAATGACTCTGTCAAGCTTACAGATATGAGGTGATATATGCCTTTGGACCAGAAAGACTTAAGTCGAATGTTGGAGACAGCCATCGTAGCTGCCAGATTAGCCGGTCAGCGGGCAATGGAGGAACTCAACTACATCAAGGTCTCGAAAAAGAACGATACCGAACTTGTAACTCAGGCCGATGCGCGATGTCAGCAAATCATCATCGACCGTATTAAGGAAACTTATCCCGACCACGGCTTTATCGCTGAAGAAGGCGACCAGGGCAAGATATTCAAACAGTCCCCACGAGGCTCTGAACCTCTCTGGTGGGTCATCGACCCGATAGATGGAACCAACAATTTTGCACACAAAATCCTTCTTTTTACTGTCAGTATAGCGGTAATGTATGAAGGCAGCCCGATTGTCGGTGTAATTTTCGAACCCGCAACCGACTCGATGTTCACTTCTGTCAAAGATGGTGAGGCCCAACTGAACAGCCGCAGAATAACAGCAAGCCAGGAAAAAATAGAAAAGTTTGCAAGCATCGGCATGGACAGTCATTTCAATGACAAAGTGCCGAATTGGGCCACAAATCTCATTTTAAGAACAAGATTTCGCAATTTAGGCTCGACTGCCCTGCATTGTGCCTATGTGGCAAACGGTGGTTTTATTGCCTTTATTGCCCCCCAGCCGAAGTTGTGGGACATCGCAGCAGGTGCTTTGATTGCACAAAACGCCGGAGTTGTGATAACCGACTGGAAAGGCGGCAAAATCTTCCCAATCGATTTGGAAAACTATGATGGCCAAAGATTGCAGGTTGTCTCAGCCAACAAAAAAGTCCACGCCGAACTATTAGAACTGCTAATGTCGTAGCTAACTTCCACCCACCAACACCCCAAAACCGCAAAAAAATATAAAAACCTCTTCTTTAAATTCCTTCTTCTAAAGGACTTATGAGAGCACGTCCTAAATCTGCTAAACAACTTATAAGACCATATCCTCATCGCCCTAAATCTAAGTTATTAAGCGTTCCTATGTCATTATCCGCCATATGCCATTATGCATTCCTAACTCATTATCCGTCCCCCCTACATCCCGGATCTGTCGCAATTAAGATTTTGAAGATTTTGCCCTTGATATTGAATGAAAAACAAAGGTGTTCAGAGTAATTTTTGAATTATGATACAGCCTGTTCTCGGATAGTATTTTTACCATCTTCACGTCCTAAAAGCGGTTTTTTTCTCGCTTTTAAGGCCTTGTTCCGGTATAATTTATATAAACTTAGCGAAATTTTGCAGAAAAACGTCATAAAGCGATGGTAGAAGGATTTATTCATTGAGTTCTATCAGAAAAAACTCACTTTTTAGTATTATTCTGCTTTTTAGCATCGTTGGTTCGGTTTCGGCCGAATGCACAATTGCCGACTGTCCGATTATAATTACCAATGTTTATGAACTTCAGGCAATGCAGGATGATTTGGGTGCCTGGTATGAGTTAGGTTGTGATATAGATGCATCTGAAACAACAACTTGGAACGGCGGTGCAGGATTTGAGCCTGTTGGAACATTCACAGGAATATTTGATGGGCAAGGACACACAATAACAGGGATATATATAAACAGACCGGCTACAAAACCCGTTGGTTTATTTAAAGATATAGCTAACAGAGCTGAAATAAGGAATGTCGATTTAGCTGATGCTGATGTGACCGGTTATGCAAGTGTTGGTTCTTTACTTGGTTATAATAATGATTCAACAGTTTTTGGATGCTCATCAAGTGGTAACGTCAGGGGTATTGAGTCAGGTGGTATAAACAGCAGGGTTGGCGGACTGGTTGGGATGAATACAAATGGAGCTTTAATTTCTCAGTGCTATTCGACTGCAAATGTAACAAGTCCAGCATGGCAAGTCGGAGGTTTAACCGGATATAATGGTCACGGGGCCATTGTTATTGATTGCTATGCCAGAGGAAATGTGAGCGGTAGAAGTAAAGTTGGGGGATTGGTGGGAGATAATTTGTATCCTGAAGGAGGATATGTTAAGAGGTGCTACTCGACGGGTAAAATAACCGGAAGTGGGGGCGGTCTAATCGGTTATAACTTTAGCGGAGGTATTACTTACGATAGTTACTGGGATAGGGAGACATCAGGTATAATTACAAGTTATGGTGGAACTCCAAAGACTACCGCTGAAATGATGCAGCAGGTTACTTTTGTAAATTGGGATTATGACAATGTTTGGCATATTATTGAAAATGAAAGTTATCCTTTTTTAAGAGGGCCGGTAATCAAGTATTACGTCGATGATGATGCTCCTGATGACCCTTGCCACGGAGTTCCGGGGGCATCTGCTGGGGAACCCGGTCTTAGCGACCCGTTCGAAAACGGCACTGCGGAGCATCCATTTGACAGTATTCAAAAGGCTGTTGACGACTTCAGCGGCCGTGATTGCTCCTGCTGTAGCCAGACAATTGTTCTTCTTGACGGTATCTATACAGAATTAGGAAACTATAATATTGACCTCAACGGCCTTGTGATAAGGATTAAATCGCAGAACGAACCAGACAACTGCATTATAGACTGCAACAGACTCGGAAAAGGCTTTATATTCCAAAATGGTGAAAAAAACTGTACCCTTCTTGATGGCGTCACCATAATAAATGGCTATGCAGACGAATGTGCCGGTGCGATTGACTGCAATAACAGCAGTCCCACAATTAATAACTGCATAATAGAGGGCAATTATGCCGGCTGGTCGGGAGGGGCAATTTTCTGCCAGGACAGCGACGCTGAAATCACCAACTGCACAATAACCGACAACTTCTGTGAGGCCAGCGGGGCCGGAATCTGCGGTGTAAGGGGCTTTCCGGTTATAAAAAACTGCCTCATAACCAATAATGACGGCTATTTCAGCGGAGCGGCAAGCTCGGTATATGACTGCAATATGACGATTATAAACTGTACCATTGCTGATAATGTTGCCAGCCATCCATATCTGTCAACCGGCGGTATATACTGCTGGGAAGGCGATGCTAACATAATAAATACCATCGTGTGGAACAACAACAGCCCGGACAACGAACAAATAGAGTTCTTTATGGGCAATGAGGTCTGTAAAGTTACTTACAGCGACGTTCAGATTGAAGACAGCAACCTGGTATGGGAGGGAACCGGCAACCTGAACGATGACCCCTGCTTTGCCGCACCTGAATCCGGCGATTATCATCTCAAGTCCACAGCCGGACGATGGGCACAAATCCTTGACTCAGCCGCAGACCTTAACAATGATGACATTGTAAACCAGCTCGACCTGAAAATATTCATTGATTACTGGCTCTATACGGGCGAGGAAATATACATCGACCTTTATCGTGAAGAGTCAATTGATTTCAAGGATTTTGCTGTCCTTGCTTCCAATTGGCTCGAAGATGGCCTGCTTGACGCAGACTTTGATGAGAGCAGCTTCGTGGACTGCAATGACCTCGGGATATTCACTGAATACTGGCTGGATACCGGCCGGGAAATACCGGTCGATTTATACTATGAAGCATCGATAGATTTCAAGGACTATGCGGTTCTCGCTTTGGATTGGCTTCGTCCCGGATGGACATATTCCGACACAGAGACCAGCCTTTGTATCGATGCAGGCGACCCGGCTTACGATTACACTTTAGAGCCTGAACCCAACGGCGAGAGAATCAATATGGGTGCTTACGGCAACACGGAATACGCCAGCAAATCACCGTATAGCGACGGAGAATAGGTGATTGCTATTACCTTGGGTCGGGGACCGGGTGAAGGGCGACTATTTTTACCTTGTCAGCGGGGGAATACACATCGCTTCTGTCGAGTATGGCTATGACCCTCTTTTGCGGCCCATCGGTTCCGATACGAACGAGGATATAGGCCGTAAAGACATCACTTCGCACGGTAACGAGGTTGCTGATACGCGAGAAGATAACATCACGCTCTTCAAAATCATCCTCCACCCCATCATCCGGCGTAAGGTCGGGAAATCCGTCTAAATCGATAAAATCAAGCGAGTAAAAATCCATACTGCGATAATTGTTTGGATCACCGATACCAACACGATTTAGCTCACCGATACTTTCAAAAGCTCCGTTCGTATTTCGATGGTCAACTATTGCCCGGGCAAGTTCATTAGTTGTGGGTTCATTTATTCTCCTGGAAACCCAGGGCAACTGCGCTATAACATACCATGGCGCTGTATTGATATTAATCCTGCCGGGGATTTTAAGCTCATCCCAATCTACTTCACTTACATCTAACTGACCATCACCATTGCCATCAATACCTAAACCATCTCCATCGTTGTCAATAAAGTCATTGGACGGGTCAAAAACCGTCAGATATTTAAACAACTTCTGAAAAGTCGTATTCGCCAGATTGACTCGTATATTATTCTCGTCAAGCGGGCCGGTTATTGTATTAGCATCATCAATATAGACATTCCTATAGAAGATTTTTCCTATATCACCGATACTCGTAAAGCCAGTGTTAGCCGGATGAGCCTGGATTTCCTGTGTGTTAACACCATCAACGTAACTATTGGCCCTGCCGAGCGTCGGGTCATCCACACTGTTAAGAGAAATGTCAAGAGAAGTGTCGTCCCACAGGCCGCTTATACACTTATGTAAACTAATATCTCTCTGGTAACTGTTAACATCAGCTGTTTCTTGCAGCCAGCCATTGCCGGGGCTCGGCAAACGTTCTGAATCAACCGTTATATAAACTCCTGCATCACGAACAAAACGCTGTAATAGTATACTGCTTCCGACATCAAAGACAAGAGCGGCCGTATCCTGAATTGTGGCACCGGAGTCGATCGGATTGTTGATCGGTTTATTGAACACTGCGCCAGGGTCCTGATTTCGCAACACATGATATTGCCTGTCGCCTGACCAAGTAATCGGGATTGTCACCCGGCCGCCAACACCTTCAACCACAAGTTGCCAGCCATTAGGATCCGCATCTGTCGAATAAGGTTTGTACAGTTCAACAGCATAAGACCGAAAAGTATCTCCGGAAAGAGGTTCTCGTGTGAACCTGTGAGCTACTTCAGATATATAAACACAGGGCCTTTCAAAACCGTAGTATGTGCCAAAAAGGGAGCTTACATTATTATCCGGGTCATAGAGAGCCGGCGGGAGATTAGGGTCATTGCCATCGCTGTAGTCTTTTATATTAACGGCTATCTGGGCAGCTTCGGCATCTGAAATCATAAAATTATTGGGGTCGGCATCTCGAATAGCTAATAATTTATTATATATGTCATAGGCATCGGCCGTATTGACGTTGAGCATCTTGTTGCCATTCGGGTCAATAATCCTGTCCATATTGCAGGTAGAAAGCAGATGTCTAAAATCATAGTTATTTTCGTTAGGCTCACTGCCATAAGCACCTAAATCGTAGGGATTGAAGCGTCGTTTCCAATCACCGAAATCTGAAAGAGTATATGGGGTATAGGCGTTTCCATAGATACTCGCTCGGAGCGTTGTGCTCAAACAACGATTCGGGTCATTCCGACTGCCTGCTTCCAGACGAGTATTAGTTTGGTATGGATATAGTATGAATCTATTCCGCAAACTCAATTCTTCGCTAATATCATAAAATGTATAGAAATACTCTGTTGTCGTATCAGGATTCTCAATACGTATAGCTCCTTCCCAATAATACGTGCTTGCATCTGGAGCATCACTTCGATTATTGAGAAAAGTTGCTTTTGCAACATCTTCAGTAGGGCTTGATTTTATAAGTCCATCAATATAAATATCCGTCAACATATCGCCCTTACGTTCATCACCACCGCCCAGATTAGCATACATCGTGTTGACATTTAGCATTGCGCTGTTATCGATGATTCTGACGGCTACGAAAATTGGTTCTCCCCTGCTGCCGGTGGCATCAGGCAGTTGTATCCACCTGCTGTCGGCCACGCCGTCACCATCGGCATCGGCAGGGCCGCCAAAGTCACAAAAGTTAATAGAACTGTCTGGCAAATGGATGCCTTCAACCTCTTCGCTTGGTGAAACAGGTAAGGCTATAAGGTCACCAGGCCCAACTGGTCTATCATAATCATCTAATAACCCCAGAGATACCCACGATTCCAACAATCCTTTTTTGAATCCTGTTGTTGGGTCTATACCATCGTAAATATCGCTGATGCGCTGCCAGTGATATATGTCGTCAGTCGTAATAAGCGGTGTTTCATTATCTGATACAAATACAGGCTCGAGTGATGCCAGCCAGGGGTTTGCTGAGTCGGGATAATCATAGTATTCCGGCATTGGCTGATTTGGCTCTACTATGCCGGGGGTATCCAGAATCAACTGCTCGGATATCTTTGCGATGACCGAATCGACGGCCAGATTCAACTCTTTATTTTCTATTATGGCCGACGTTGAGATTTTGTCCACTCGCGCAACCATCATAAACATCACTCCGATAACGGCCAGCAGGCTGGTCAAAATCACAGTCAGAATAAGAACTGAGCCTCTGTCGGTTCGTGACCGGTGATTTGTGATTTGTGTTTCGTATTTTCTTTTCATTTTTTCGCCACTGATTTATATCTTTATATACCAGGGTACGAAGATTAATTTTCCAAGTAAACAATGTGCGTAAAAGTCCTGCCTTTTTCCAAAATACCCTTGGAATCATATAACGTGAAGGTAAACTTAAGGGCTTTGGGCCAGTACTGCTTCGGCGTCGAGGGCATCCAAATCGCCCTGTAAAACGATGACCAAGGGGGGATTGCGACTTCGATAAGGTTATACATAGGGTCGGGGTCGGCTGGAAGACTTGTAGTAACATCTCCCCCCCTTTTTGTTGCTGAAAGGCTAAACCAGACCAGTTTATTTCTTAAATCCAGATTCGGATGTGTAGCCGGATATCTTGTCCTCCCATCGGACCACTCGATTAAAATTTCACCGACATTTTCGCACATCAACCTTCTGACATCGTTGGCGTCGTTTCGAATGTCTATTTTCGGCGGGTAACCTATCGGCGGGGGCGGACCAAGCAACCTGTCAGAATCAGCCAGAACCATCGGTGGATTAGCCACGCATGCAGCGTAGCTTATATCATTATAATCAACCAAAGGCGGCGGCGCAGGGATGGTCTGGCCGGGAGTTAACAACATAAGGTCCCTTGCTAAATTCCACCGGCTAACCGGTTTGTTCATTATCGAATCAAACAGAGAAATGCCGTCGTGGCCGAAATATACTCTTGCTATGGAAGCTTTTACACCCTCATCATACCAGGATTGAAAATCACCCGTACAGAAATAATACATTCTATCGGCCCGGAAAATACCTTCAGTTCCGGGTTCATCGTATTCACTTCTATTTTGCTCTTCACAGTGCAGTACCAGATATCCGTCTTTTGGCAGTTTCCTGAAGTCGATGTTTAACTGGTCGGTGACGGCCCGCAGTTTCTGCATAACATCGGTGTTTGCGCCGGAGGTGCGGTAGGAGTTGATGCTGACCTTGAAAATCACGCCTGCAAAAGACAGCACCATAGCCAGAAGCGCAATTGCAACTATAAGCTCAAGTAATGTAAATGCCTTTTTCATTTTTATTTCTGAAACCAAAATTGTATTTCTTTTTGATATATTGCTATGCAGGGATTTCTGCCTCCCCCAAGGGGCGGCGGAACCACCCAAACCAAACGAGGTCCCACAAATGCAGTAAACGGCCAATTTCCATCAAGCAAAATCGTATCACCAGGGGAGGTATATCGTTCTAAAACCCGAAATCGCCGCCCGGTCCGGTCGTCCACTATCGTACAGCCGTCATTGATAAAGGTTGCATCAATATTGTCAGTGTCGGAAAGAACACGGTCTAATATCTGAAGCTCGTTAGTTTCAGTATCCGGCGGTACAGGTGGTACAGGCAATACGGCAACCCTAACCGGCATCGGATGGTCGATTACCATATTAAGATTAATCGGGTCAACAGGATTTCGATATCTTTGGCTTGTCCCTACTTTTCTGTACACAAAGACCGTTATCTGCACACGATAAGTGGAAGGGTCCATTCGCCTGCACAGGGCCGACCAGTAAAACTTCTTTTCCGAGATGTCGGCGGCGGTCGAAGGATATGCAAACTCATTAAAATTAAGCGGCACGGCTGAAACATCTTTAAAATCAAAACATTCTAAGGTTCTATTTATATCCAGCGGTAAAAGTGGGTCTCCCGGCCAGCGGGCAGGCTCAAAATCAAGCCCATACAGCCTTATCTTTGCGAAGGCCTCGTCGGCCACTACCGCAGCGATGGTCCGCTCGGTGGCGATTGTCGCAAAATGGATGCCCACGGGAAAGACGCCGGCTACAAAAATCAGACCGACGGTGAGTATCCCAACCGACATCAGCACCTCGGTAAGAGAAAAACCATCATTTTTGCGTTTTTTTCTCATAGCCTTATCAATCCGCTGAAACTATCGTACCCGTATAAGGGTTAATGTAGATAATATCCAAAGTCCTTAAATAATCCGTCCATCTTCTATTTGGGTCCACCTTCCCAAACTGGACTTTATCGTAGATAACGAAACTCCTGCGGCTTAGTTCCGGCCCCAAACCAAGCTCAGGGTTTGAGTCATAACCCAGATAATAGTCATCCTGATAGAACATCGCGTTATCATCATCAACTACAAGCTTCTTATTGAACACATCGTCGTAACTGTTATTATTGATATTCGCCAAGGTATCGCGTTCGCCATCTCTATTCCTGATTCGGATTTCGTGAATTACCATCTTCCCGGTTGGCGAGAAAATAATGGAAAACGCGGTTATATCCGTAAGTTCAAAATCCTCGTCGATATAAATATTTCTCTGAGCAGCAGTAAGAAATGGGTCGTCGAGTCGAATCTCATTGTAGTTTAAAGTTCCTGTCCTGCGGTCGGTGACAATTGTTAAATCCATCACACCGATATTGTCGGGCAGTTTGACCGGCTGGATGCCTTCAACCGCCCGGAAAAAATATGCTCCTATATCCGAGTCCTGTATTACAAAGACCATATATTGATGGCCTTCTAAATCCCGCTGGAACCTGACGCCGACATATCTTTGCTCTTTGGCTGCGATGGCGCGGGCCGAGGCCAGGGCGGCGCTTATCATACCCTTTACACTGCCTGCAGAACCCAGCGAATCAAAGAACGTGTGCATAACCGGTATCGCAAAAGCGGTAAGCAGCGCAACAATCGCGACTACAGTCGTCATCTCCACAAGCGTAAGACCGGATTGTCTGGGTTTTGTCTTCATTTTTATCTGCTCGTTATATCATCCGACGTATCAAATTCTCCGTCAGGCCCGGCCGACGTAACTACAGGAAAAGCCCTTCTCGTGTCTGGGTCTGGCGGAAACAAGAATTCGTCATAATAGTCATATCGCAAAGTCCTGCCGGTTCTGCTCTTTTTGTCCCTTTCGAGCCAGGGGTCAACAAATCTTTTAAGAGGATAGCCCCTGCCGTCGATTTCGATTGTCATTTGAGTGCCGTATTCATCTTCATCGGTTATCAGCGAGCTGTCGATTCTCTCTAAGGTCTTTCGACACGCAGGGACTCTACTCAAAAAGAAGTACAGCACTTCGCTGCCGGAATAATTCGGGTCGTGTACGCCACCGGTAACCAGGACGCCTGTAGCACGCAACGCATCTCGTAAGGTTATTTCGAGTTCGGCCTGTGTGAAATCATTGCAGTCCAGCGGAAACTTAAATTCCGAGTAATTGACATTGTTGTAGCTGTACTCGTAATCGGCAAACTGCTCGAGGGCGTCGGTAATAATCGCAATGGTATTGCCGGCAAGCTGCTCCTTGGCCTTGTTATCAAGACGGGTGGCGATGCCGACCACCATCGACGCCAAAATCGCTATAATGACCACCACGGTCAGAATCTCGACAAGCGTTACGCCGTTTTTGTATCCGTTGTTATTCATAGCTTTAGACCGCCAAATATGCCGATTAAAGCTTAATTTCCAAAATTAGTAATATCGTCCCCAGTCCCGTATAGACCATCCATACCCGCCGAAATCAATATGTATGAATCAGGATTATAAGGCCAATCTTTTCCCGTTGCAGCCTTCACCTGCGGGTCTATGATTGTGTTACACCATGTCTCATAGTTATTGGTGCTGTCGCCAAGCGGGTGGGGGGTTACACCATCTTTTAGACTTGGGAGAGCTTCAACAAGAGGAGTGTTATCTCTCATATTGTAAATCTGCTGGTCCCAAAACCCTACGCCCACTTCATATTTACTGGAAGTGTTTGCCCTGTAATAAAGAATCGGTGTGCCTGCCTTACGGGTAACAGTCTTGCCGGCAGGCCCGGTGGTTATGGTTATATTCTTTACGCTGAACGAATCGCAAAGCACATAAGTATTCGGGGCCAAGCGGTCGGGAATATCATACAGTCCATAGCGTGTGGGAGGGCCGATAGTAGTACCCAACTGAAACGCATTAGCGGTTCCAAGTTCCAGATAGGGTCCTACCCGCTCAGTAAAAGTGTCCAAAATGGTATCTGCCGGATTAAGATCTCTTATCTTGTCCGGGTCGTATGTCCACTGACCCAAACCAACAGGCAGTCCATCATATCCGTCCGCTCTCCAGGCTGAATCCGGATGAAACCCCATCAGGTCCCAGCCCAGGAGGGCTTCAGCAAGTTTTTGTGCGCCGCAGTAATCGGGGCTGGTCATAAGGTTATTGTCTGACGGTGGATAGTCACCATAATCGTTTCGAAAGGCCAGAAGCACCAGCTCGATGCCGGCAAGCTGGGCCTTTTGCTTTGTTTCTTGTGCAAAGTTGCGCACCATACTCAGAACTGGTATCAGCACGCCTAACAATATTGCGATTATTGTTACAACCGTCAGTATTTCAACAACCGTAAATCCTGCTCTTTTGCGCTTCACGGCTATCTCCTTTTATAAAATTATTCCAATTATTAACCGCTGCCTACCACAACTCGTATATCCAGTTTGTTTCAAGCCACTGCTCAGCCAGCTTGTTAATATCATCGTAATCAACGCTTTCAAGCTCCCAGTCTTCGGCAAGAAACGCAAAGTCAGTAAAATTAACTATGCCGTCATTATTTCGGTCCATATCCAGTAATCTGTCCCCAAGCAAATAGCTGTCGTCCAGCCAACTGTCGGCCAGAACCGAAAAGTCATATAAATCGATAATATTCTCATCGTCTGCAAATAAATCGTATCTCTCGACCGATGGCTCCTCCAGCCACTCTTCGGCCAATATCTCCAAATCAGGCCAGTTAACATAGCAGTCGTAGTTAAGGTCCGCAGGCAGATAACCGAAACCTTCGCAATAAGTATCGAACCTGACGAAATCCCACTGCGCCCAATCCTGCCAGAGGGGATTTCCTTCGTCTACGTCGGTTCTGATAGCTAATGACAGTTTGTGCAAACCTGCACCATAAAGTCCATTGACATCAACGGTTATATCTCGATATTCACCATTTGCGCCCACACCCAGCACATCCGAATCCCAGACAACATCGTCGTCAATCAACAAAACCGCACTGCGTCTCTGCGAATCCCACGGAATATACGAGTATTCAGTGCTGAGTTTTACGTCGAAAATTATCTCGTTAACATCTTCCAGATATACCTCTTGAGAAACCATTGCTATATCTCCGGTTTCGGTACTCTGATACGCCTTCGAATAAAGAGTCAAAGAATAACCGTTTTCGACGTATGTTGACCAATCATTCTTAACCCATCCGCCGAACTCCGACGGCAAATTAACATCGCTCCAGCCGTGAGGAGCTTCCTCTAACGTAATATTATTTATCCGGTTATCTTTCTCGAATGTGCCGTTCACAACCACGCTGACACCTGCTTTCATCGAATTTCCGAACAGTAACATAACTATTATCACTGCCGCAGCAATCGCCGTTTTTTTCATCATCGACCTCTCCAGTTCTTAAAGTCTTTTCAGCATTCAACTATCGGACGAAATTGAATATATCGTCGTCTGTGCCGTATTCACCGTCGAAGCCGGCAGAAATCAGAATGTAGGAATCCGGCTTGACAGGTCTGGACATTGCGGTGACGTTTTTGTCCCGTATCATATCTCTGTAAAAATTTGCCGGGTTCGAAAGACCCCCATCCTGTGTTGGCTGATCAATAGGATCAGCTATTGGATGGTAAGCAAGGGGGGTAGCAAACGGCAAAGGAAGCTTTATCAGGTCGTAATTATCGTCGTAATTATAGATGTTCAACTGGTTAAAATCTACACCGAACCATCGGTTCATCTGGCGTGAAACATCCGCCTTGTAATAAAGGATCGGCATACCGGTTCTTTTGCCTGTGATTGTGTTTTTAACGCGTCCATATACATCACACAAAACAATGCCGCCATTCGGGTCACCTGCTTGATCAAAGATTCCATCAATAGCTGAGCCGAAAAGACCGCGCAGTGTATTGACATTAGCGCCGTCAATTTCCACATATGGTCTTTTTCTGGCTCTTAAGTTCTCGGGAGTAATATTCATAGGTAAAGGATA
The DNA here is from genome assembly GCA_964539795.1 of uncultured Pirellulales bacterium. Taxonomy (GTDB): domain Bacteria; phylum Planctomycetota; class Phycisphaerae; order Sedimentisphaerales; family Anaerobacaceae; genus CAZTKW01. The sequence continues at coordinate 4,418 of CAZIKS010000037.1, read as the reverse complement.
TAAGTCATCGTTAGGTGCAATCAAATTATCGTTCATGCCATCGTTCATACCATCGGCATGGAAAAGCGAATTCTTGTGAAAGCCCAGTAAATCCTGGCCAACCAAAGCTTCGGCAAGCTTCTGTGCACCACAGTAGACTTGTTGTGGATCGTCATCGTCATACCGCCCGGAGTTGGGAAGCTCACCGTAACCGCCTTCTGAATCCGGCACGGAGAAAAGCTCCAGCCCGGCACTAATACTCTTGAACTGTGCATGCTGCTGCACCCTTTTGGCATACCGCCTGGCCAAAGCCAGGGCCGGCATGAGCAGGCTGAAGAGTATCACAATGATACTCATAACGGTCAGCAGTTCCACAATGCTGAACGCCTTTGCTTTACTCGATTGTTTAAGGATTGTCTTCATTTTGTGCTCCTTCCTTAAAATAACATGGAATTTTGAGTTATTGCTCAAACTCATTTTCTAAAAACCTGCCTTTCAGGTTTCTTAACGCTTTTTTTAATATTCGCCTGTTTTTTTACGGCTCCTCGGTTTAGTCTTTATCAAACGCTCAGCGTGGTAATAATCTGTATCATTGGCAAAAACACCGCGAGGACAATCGTCATTACGATAACACCGAGTATTAAAATCATAACCGGCTCGAGCATCGACATCAGCGAGGCGACCAGCACGTCAACCTGCTCATCGTAGTTGTCGGCTACTTTCAGCAGCATCTTGTCCAGGTCACCTGTTTCCTCGCCTACAGCAACCATATTGGAGACGATTAAGTCAACCGTTTTGGACTGCCGCAATGGGCCGGCAAAGGTATCGCCCTGCCTGATAGATTCGTGAACATTGCCGAGAATATTGGCAAAAACCTCGTTTCCCGCTGTTTCACGCGAAGTATTAATAGCGTCCAGAATCGGGACACCCGCCCCAATCAATGTCCCCAATGTCCTTGTCCACCGCGTAACAGCTATTTTACCGCTAAGATTGCCTACAATCGGTATCTTTAACTTAATGCTGTCCAGAACAAATCTGCCCTGGCGAAATTGTTTTATCATTCTAAGCAGCACAATTATTCCTATCGGCACTCCTACCACCCATGCCCAGCCATACCGCTTTACCATCCAGTCGCTTGCACCAAGCACCGCCTGCGTCAGTTTCGGCAGTTCCGCACCCTCCGACATCTCGGTTAAGACCTCGCTGAACTGAGGTATCACGAAGGTCATCAATGCCCAGACAATACCGAACGCCGCACTAATTACAAATATCGGATAAATCATCGCACTTTTAACTCTGGATTTGAGTCGCTGGGCTTTCTCCATAAAGTCAGCCACACGTGCAAGTATCAGGTCCAGAACACCGCCGGTCTCGCCTGCCGCCACCATATTGACCATCAGCCGGTCAAAACTCCTTGGGTATCTGGACAACGCTTCCGAGAGCGTGTTGCCGCCCTCGATGTCATCAGCTACATAACCGACAACCCTCTTGAACGTACCTGACTTTTGCTGCTCTTCAAGAATCCTAAGTGAACGCAGTATGGGAAGACCCGCATCCTGCAGAGTGGAAAGCTGTCGGGCAAACTGGGTTATGACTTTGACTCCTACCTTGCCGCCTGCGCCGCGCCTGCGCTTGCGCTTCGCCCGGGCCTTTGCTGGGGCCCTCTTCGCGGCGCCATGCATGGTGACCTTCGTGGGAAAATATCCCATATTTCGTATTTTACTTACGGCCTCTTTCTGGCTGAGGGCTTCTATCTCATCTTTTATTCCCACGCCCTGTGAGTCCATAGCTTCGTATTTGAATATAGGCATTGTTAATACCTCCTTCGTGTTAACCATCAGCTAACAAATTAAATATTTCACAGTTGATTTTTCTTATGCCTCCGAAATCGTTTCTTTCACAACTTCACTTATAGTAGTAACACCGTTATAAATTAACTTCAATCCGCCTTCCCGCAGTAATCTCATGCCCCCTTTACGGGCGGATTCTCGCAAAACATTTGTCGAAGCATTATTCATAACCAGGTCACGTATTTCATCGTTGAAAGTCATTATCTCGAAGATGGCTATCCGTCCTTTATAACCTGTCCCGTTACATCTGTCACAGCCTCGGCCGTAATAAAACTTTTTGCCTCTGATATCGTCAGGCGTAAGTTTCAATTCCATTAGTTGAGTTTCTGTCGGTTCAAATGGTGTTTTGCAGTTTTCACATATCTTTCTGACCAGTCGCTGGCTGATGATACCTTCAAGTGTAGCGGTAACAAGAAACGGCTCAATTCCCAAATCCAACAGACGGGCTATTGAACTCGGGGCGTCGTTTGTGTGCAGCGTGGTGAAGACCAGGTGGCCTGTAAGTGATGCTTGTGCCGCAATTTCGGCCGTTTCAAGGTCACGGATTTCGCCAACCATTACGATGTCAGGGTCCTGACGCAAAATTGAGCGTAAACACCTTGCAAATGTCAGCCCGATATCCGATTTCATCTGAATCTGAATAATGCCGTCAATGTCATATTCCACTGGGTCTTCGGTGGTAATTATTTTCGTTTCAATGCTGTTGAGTTCATTTAAACAGGAGTATAGTGTAGTGGTCTTGCCGCATCCGGTCGGACCGGTAACAATCAAAATGCCGTTGGGTTTGTGAATCAGCACACGCATCATTTTTAGGTCATCCTGACTTTGCCCCAGCTTTTCCAGATCCAGACTAACCTGGCTCCTGTCCAGAACACGCAGCACAACACTTTCACCAAACATTGTTGGCAGAACGCTGACACGCAAGTCAACGGGATTGCCTTGTACGGTTAATGATATTCGCCCATCCTGTGGCAATCGCCTCTCAGCAATATCCAGGTCTGCCATAACTTTTATACGTGAACTCAACGCCGCAGCTATGTAACTCGGCGGAGGATGCATCTCGTAAAGAACCCCGTCAATACGGTAACGCATCTTGTATTCATTTTCAAACGGCTCAAAATGTACATCAGAGGCTTTCTCACGAATTGCCTGCAGTAAAACCAGGTTAAGCAGTTTCTTTACGGGATTCGACTCGGATAGTTCCTTTAATTCATCCAGGTCAATACTTTGGTCCCTGCCCTCAAACTCCGCAAGGAAGCTGTCACCTTGTATTTCGCTTATCAGCTCATTAATGCCCTCTTTTTCCTCCTGACCCTCATAATATTTAGTTAGAGCGTTTTCGAGCGCATCAGCATCCGTAATGCTGGCAGTAACCTTAAAGCCTATCAGTGTACTTAAATCATCGGTTGCCCTGAAATTGTCGGGACTATCAAGAACAACTTTCAACTCATTCTGCTTTTGATCATACATCAATGGCACGATACGGTATGTTTTTGCCATCTGGGCCGGTACTTTATCGAGAACATCAGCAGGAACATTAATTTCGTTTAGATTTACATATTCCATTCCCCTCTGGGCTGCCAAAGCAATCCGCAGTTGCTTTTCGTCAATCAAGCCAAGTTCAAGGAATATCTGCCCAATTTGGACACCATCATGGCGTTTTTTTTGTATTGTTAGACACTCATGAACTTTTTCTCTTGTTAAAAGTCCCATCTTAATAAGGACGCGGCCGAGAGTTCTGCTCCTTAACTGCTCAATTGGAGGGTGTTTCATTGCCATAATCGTTGCCCTTTAATGGCTTTTTCAATTCATATCGTCTGTTCCAACTCTTATTATACAACATTAAGACCTTTTCGGCAAATAAATTAGGGATTGGACATTTAGTTATTGGGACTGAGAAAGTAATGTCTGTTTTAACAACAGCCGGTCCTTAATAAAATGGGAAAAAACAATAGTTTTTTAAAAGTTCATGCCGTATAAACGCTGTATTTATGCTGTAAATATTGTGGAAATTGGCTGTATATTAAGGGGCTATGGAGGGCTTTGGTTAGATTGTTGAAAGATGTGTAACTCATTGTTTTATCAGAGGTTATGGCAAATATAAATTGTTATATATTTGGATAATGTAGATATTAGGGGGCTATGGAGGGCCTTTGTTAGATTTACGAAAGGTGTGTATCTTATTGTTATATAAAGGGTTAAAGAATATGTTAAGGTGGGTATTTAGAGTTTGAGCGGATTGATTAGAGGCGGCTGGTCGGAGGAATGGATAGATTTATGGGAGAAAAATGGAAAAAAAACGCAAAAAAAACGACAAAAAGTTCAAAAAAGTTAAGAAAAAGGGGCAAAAAAACAAAAAATTGAAAAAAAAGTGACAAAATGATGCAAAAAACCGTACAAAATAGCACACCCGATACAAAAGCCTCGTTCAATGTTAAAATGGGCGGATTATTGCGGGGGAAAATTTCACTGTCAAAATTAGTCTTTGCAAAATGTTAAAATGGGTAGTTTGGGTGGGCTGCGCAAGTAAAAATATTAGCCACAGATTTCGCGGATTAAGCGGATTTTTGTGAAAGACAGAATTAAAGA
>CAZIKS010000036.1:4048-21847 GCA_964539795.1 uncultured Pirellulales bacterium | reverse complement strand
TATCAATCATAAGCTCGGCAACACGGTAAAACTCAGGTTGAGCGGGATCTCTTTCAATGACGACCTTCAAGCCATCGCGGGGAGCGGTCTTGTCATTAAAAACAACTTGCGGAGGCCCGCCGATCCCGCGAGGCCGTGCGTAATGCCATTGGATCCCACGATTGGGAACCTCAACTGTGTGTTCATCATCGCCCATACCTAACACAGCAGGGAAGCGCGACCGCTTAGGCTCAAAGCGCGTTTCTAGCCCTTGGATTGCAACCCTTGCATCTTCTAGTGTATAGGCGCGTCTAGTAGCCACCATCAATCTCCACTGTGGTCACTGAATGCACCGACGATCCCTAGTACCCCATAGTTGTCATACAACGATTCGCCCTTTTCGAGCCAGTCGTCGCCAGAATTGACGGACAAATACAGCAAGTCCGTGTCTGTAGCTCCACTGACAGCTGTTGCCGCCGTGTAACCACGCCCGGCCACCAAGATACACTCTTTGTTACCGTACCCATCATCAACCAAAATCCGATAAACCCACACCCCCATGCAAGGCTTGTTCAAAGTCGCTTGGAGAACAGGACCGCCGCTACCGACTGCTGTGTATTTCATGACATACGTTTCAAGCGAGGTCGTGTCAATGTTCAACGACCACCACAAAACAGCAGTGGTCGGGAATGCTGAAGCCATCATATCGGGCAAACAGGCATCGTAATTATCTTGATCCGCAGTGCCCATCGGGAACACATGCAGACAATCATTGACAGCCCCACCAGCACGGCCATACAAAATACAAGCTGTTGCGGGTAAGCACTCATGTTCTGCCCAACGTGAAAAGTGAGGACGGTCATCCTCTGTCCCTGTCGCTGTGACCATGCACATTGCACCCGGCCCATACCTGTCAGGCGTACCAACACGCCCGCCGATATTTGCAGGATCACCGGCATTTGGGTACGGTGGGCAAGCGCCAAACGCTAGATTGCCCCAACCGTCATAGCCACCAGAAACGATGTTCGAACGGCCAAAAGCCCCAGACCCACAACGAGCAGCGAAAACCATGTTCGCGGCACCGCTGGTGCCTTGATTTTCATAAAATACCAATGAACCCAACGATTCATCTGGGCCACCAGCAGGATTTTTGTAGTCGATGTGAAATCGGTCCGAGGGATCATGATGATCGCCAACGGGTGTGTACGCATAACCAGTTGGCGGGCCAAATGCGATCCATGTGTCTCCCCAATCTTTACTGTACAAAAAGTACACCGTGTAGTTAGCCACAACGCCATCCACATCGACATTCGCTACAGCAACAAGCGTACCAGTTTCATCAGCAGGAGCAGTGTGCGAGTATACTTGGCACAATTCGATGACGTCTGTCACTACACCCAGGTCAGCGTCAATCAAGATTTTAGCCGCTGCTTCACTCAAGGCCAATGTCCAGGCTGCATTTCCTCGCCAGTTCTTGTTGACGTAGACCTCGGCGGTTTCATCGATACAGGCCAAGTGCGTGTCCGATCTTGACGTATCTCCCACAGGGCCCCAGCGGATGTGTGTCTTGTCACCGAGTCCAGTGTTCAACGGCGTGAACGTGGGCGGATTACCAGAAACAAAATTCAGTGTGTAGAACACGCCACCGTTGCCAGCAACACCATCACTGACTGTCCCAAAGACCCACACCTCACCATGCCCATAGCCAACGTCTGGTATCCACGGAGGCGGAATGTGCGGTGGCTGTGGTTGAGGACTAGGTGTCACGTCGGGATACTCACCCGTATCACCTGCAGGGCCTGCAGCGTACTGAGCAAATGTTAGCTCGACGTCAAAAAAGCCGCCTTCCAACCAGTTCAATTGAACACCACGAGGGATCATCTTCGAAGCGTTCTCCCCCACCGGCCAAACTAAACCTCGCTCAGTTTCCGTACCATCGAGAGGGAATCGGAAGTATCGCTGCGGCACAACGTCAAAAGCAAACCAATCACCACCCATCGCCATGCGGTTATTCTGGAACAAAGCGTTGGCCCGAGCCAGGTAAAGCCCAGCGAGGATATTGGCTTCAGCTTGCGTGTCAGCCCGTACTCCACGCCCACGTGCGATAGAGCCATAGCTGTACTGCCGACCGGGGGCAAGGGAATACCAAGGCTCGGGGTCCGCGCCATCATACGTAAATGAAACAAAGTCATTTTGAGCAGTCTTTTCGTAGGCCCCCTCTGTCCCCAAATCGAAACTGAACCAGTCAGTATCGGCAGCGGTGAACATTATGTCGATTGCAGCACGCTGCCCCACAGGTAAAATCTGGATGTCTTGCTCGATGTACAGAGCACCCTGCAAGTCAAAGGCAAGGACAGCGCCGATCGATTCCCCTACCTGGACCTCAAGCTGATTCCACAGGTCGGCTTCACTCACGTCTACCCAGTTCAAACTTTTGTCGTTGTCGGGCAGGTGGACGTCTGAGATTTTACTGATCGTGCTGTGCTCAGAAATGATGTGGAACATCGCCTTGGCACAGCCGTAGCCTGTCGCCATCGATGGGATTCTGTGCCACTCAGCATCACCATCGTAGTGTAGGTTCGCCGGCCAGCACGTTATTGGGATCCCGGCCGGCGTGGTCGCTTCGAAGGTCACTGAGCCGGACACCGGGTCTTGTTTGACCGAATCAGCCGACAGCCAGCCAACGAAACGGATGTTCTCACGATGAGTCCAGTTCCCACCGTAGTCAACCTGCGTGCCCCCGTACCAAGTTTCGGTGAACAAGATAACCATTGAGCCCGATGTAAACTTGGCTATATCAGCGTCGTCATCAAAGACTGTGATCGATGCTCGACCACCGTGGCTCGTCAGTTCGGTGCTGACATTTGCCTCAACATTCATGTAGGGAGCGTTGACGCCTGAACGCTCCAGAATTACAGAATAGCCGTAGCGCGTATGGCTCGCTGTGGTCGGACCGGCATAGGTCCAATCTTTCTGGCATGTGACGAGGTGAAAACCAGCGGCGGTGTACCTGATTTGGTACGGGTTTGCTTCGGTCCCCGCCCCACCGACGTTCACTCCGTCGTTGAAGGTCCAAGTCGTAGCACCCGCAGCACCACCTGTGATGTGGACAGTTTCAATGTCTGACCACCAATCGACATCCACATTGGCGTCATCGAGGAACGCAACAGCGGGTGGGCCCATGAGCGTGAGCGGATGCATAAAACTGTTCTGAGTCGTGTAAACCTCAGTTTCATCCTCGTAGGTTCCGGTCACATCGGGAGTTTTGGCCCAAGGACGTATCTCTTGCAAGACGGTAAGGTAACTATTGTCGCTCCATGCAATGTTGTTCTTATCGACTACCAACGTTCCAGCACCACCTGCTGCCCCACTCTTATACCGCAGAACTCCCAAATCTCTACCGCCAGCCGCAGTGCCGACCAAGAGCGTGTAGTCTCCAGCCGGTTGCCAGGCAGCGCCAGCGGGGTTCAGCACCCCTCCATCGAAAGTGATGGATCGTGCACCGGTCGCCAGGGTGCCGGCAGGATCATTGACCTGACCCGTCCAAGCGGACGAGGGATTGATGACGACGCAGTACAACCGGGCGTTTTGCGATGTATCACGATACACGGCGAGCTCAGCAGCAGATAGGCTCATACCGCCACCAAATCCCAGAAGAACATTTCTACATTCATAAACCTTTGCCCTGCTGCGTGTAACCCATCAAGGACTCCCGTTGGTTTACCCATCACTCCCCGCATCGTGTAAACCAACGATGCCCCTGTAGCATCAGCCACGCCCGGCACAAGAGTTTTTACGTAAATGCTTGTCGAAAGTTCGCCAGCAGTTATCCAGCTTTGAAACCAGTAGAAATCTGTACCGTCAACCGGCTGTTCGCCAAAATACCAGCGCAAAGTTCTCGCACCCAGGCCGACCTGCTGCTGATCTCCACGTCTGCGCATCTCTTCAGCGTCCTTGTACTCAACTTTGGGATCAATTGGAGCACTCTCCCAGGTGACGTTATCAGTAGACAACTCATAGTCACTCATGTTTTACCTCGTCAACTCCGCCACTGTAAGCTTGTACGATTGCCCCATACGTGGCTTGCTCTGCCACGGCCGCCAATTCTTCTCTATCTTTCTCCGATACAGCAGCATCCCAGTAGTTCGTGATCGTGAACGTGGCAGTAGTAACGGCTTCCCCAACTCCGGGGGCTGCAACCGGGCCAGCCCCAACGGGTTGCAAATTGCTACCGAGCGAAAATGCACCGGTTGCGCTGACCACGCCACCGCCGCCACCGCCACTAGTTCCTCCGGTTGCAACACCGCCTAACGTGGTCGGTATTCGGGCCATCGCATCGGCTATTCGGGTCAACGATGCAATGATACTGACTTCCATCATGTTTACGGTTTCAACCGTGAACGTAGCAATATTACTCCACAACGTATACCAATAATTGGCTACCACGTCACCCCACGTGTAAACCCACTGCGAGAACGTGGTCAAGATTAACTCACTACCAGTTGCCATTCTTTGAAATTCGCCGATGGTTGTGTCCACCATTTCAGGGATAATGCTCTCACCAACCAATTGGTCGGACATATCCTGAGCAGCTTCAACAATAGGCTCAGTCAAAGATACTTCAGCAGTTTCCTTGACGGTTTCGGCCCCAGCAAGCATTGCCTCTACGAATCCCCCGACCAAATCATCTCCGAGTAACTCACCCTGTCCCTGTATTTTCGCAAACTCTTCGGGGGTCAACAAAGGTACAGCGGATACGGCGGGAATCTTTGCAGCCTCTTCGTTGTATCGTTGAATTGCCAATCGGTACTCATCCCAAGAAGTAGACGAATCAACAAGTAGCTTTTGCGTGTCTTCTACATCAGCATATAGCTCAGCTTCACTCACGAACAAACGACCGATAGCACTGGATTCTTGATATGCTTTCTGGACTTCCAGATTTTTCTCCAGCACCATATCTAATGCCTCATTAACACCATCAGCGTCAGTTTCAACCTTCTTGTAAAAATCGTCCCAGGCGTCCCCTACGACTTCATAGCCTTCGGCCAGCCCCTCTTGGAAATCGTAGGCTGCTAGAAGCATCCCACCGATGGCAACAGCGATAGCAGTCACAGGAATAGCGATAGCTGCCACACTTGCAGCAGTTCCCCCGGCTGCTGCGATGGCAGCTCCACCGGCAGCGGTTACGGCTTTACCAATACCTGCAGCAAATGCAGCTGCACCAATCAGTTTAAGTCCGATTGCCAATGTGAGGATTCCACCAGCAACAACAACTTTTAACCAATCAGGGACTTGATCCCAAATCTGGCCCAGTGCATTGACTAGACTAACTACAGCGTCTTTGATATCGCCAAAAGCACCAGCGATTCCCTCTAGAGCCTCCCTGAGCATAAGACCGCGTTCGTAGGCTTGTTTTTCTTCGTCGCTCAACGCTGCAATCTGCTCAGGTGTCAAAACCTCCCCAAACAGGCCCTTGAGGAAAATAGCCAGCCCGCCCAGTTTATCACCTAATGTATCAAAAGCACCAGTGACCTTCCCGATGTCCGCTTGTTCTTGAGCATAAGCTGCTTCCAGCGCCTTTTGTGTTTCATCTTCAACAGCCGCTTCTTCTTTACTTGCTTCGATCAACTGCAATTCGAGATTCAACAACTCTGACAGATGGGCGGCATGCTCACTCGCAGCTTTCGCCTGAGCTTTTGCAGCTTCTACTTGAGCGTCAAGAACCTTTTGCCGTTCATCACGTTCCTTTTGCGCGGCGTCAAGCTCTTCATCGAGTTGGCGTCGGCGTCCGCGTGTATACCGCTCAGGAATCTCTGCCGTATCTAATTCAAACTGTCTGATCTTCTCGCGAACGGCGGCTATCCTTTCGTCCAACCGCTCAAGCTCTCTTCGGCGGTTCAGTTCAGCTTGCTCCACGGCCGCTTGAGCGGCAGCGGCGGCTTGTCTGGCGGCAACGTATTCTTGCACCAGACTGACCGAATCACCGATGATCCCGCGCAATGTCTCCCAGGCCGACACGTCACCTAACAGTGCTTGAGCTAGGGCTATTTGGGCATTGTGCATCGCAACGCTGGTTTGTTCAGCGTCTAGACCAAGAGCTTGAACTTCTGCACGAACCAGCCCGATTGCATCTTTGAAAACAGCGAAGGTTTCAGGGTCCATCCCTCGCAGCATTGATCTGACTGCACCGCGTCCAATCTCAAGGAACGCATGACCCAGAGCAGCCTCTGTTTCTGCAGCGCCTTCTTCAACACCTTCCGCGTAAGCTTCCGCGGCAACACGACCGGCCTTTCGCGCCTGTTGCTCTGCCCGCTGCTCCTCTTCAGCCATTCTTTCTTTAGAGGGAATACCAGTAGCTTGCTCAGCGACTTCTTCAACCTCTTCAACCTCTGGGGCCTCAATCCTAGGTGTGACGATCTTCGCGCCAAAGAACACAGCTATTTTCGTGGCCGCTTTACGCAACAGATCCACGAAGCCTACGATGATCTTAGACGCAGCAGCAACAACATCAGCAATCACTCTACCAACAGCTACAATTACATCAAGTATCTTGATGAATGGGGACACAGCCTCTTCAGCACCGTGGGCTAGGTCTTCCATCCCCAGCTTGGCTTTGACCGCGCGCGCAAAAAGAAAACCTAGAACAATAACAAGCGGGTTGAGCGCCAGCCCAATCAGTGAGGTTACCGCTGATGCAAAGAAACTAATCATCGTCAATAATTGCGAAAAACCAAACATCAACAGCGGTAATAATGCAACGAGGATACCCACGATCACAATCACCCGGCGTGCACCCTCGGGTATCTGTGTCAATGTAACAGCTACTTGTCCAATGGCTTTGATGACCGGCAGTAAGGCTTCGTTGAGCGTCAATCCAAAGACAATCTTGAGTGCATCAAAAGAACGTGCCGCCTGATCTGCTTGGAAAGTCATTGACTTTTGAATCTCAGAAAAAGCCTTGTTCGTAGCACCGGCGCCTTCACTGGCTCTGGCCATGTCGAGAGTCGTGCGGGCAAGAATAGACATTTCCTTCCCCGTTCTCTCAAACTGCGCGGCCATCACTGCATCAGCCTTGGTCAATGCAACACGAGCAGGTATCCCAGATGCTAAGTCTTTGTTCAATTGTTCAATGGCAACAGCTTCTTCATCCGTCATCTTGATGAACATCGGAACGATGCGTGCCAGACCTTCAACTCTCCTGAAAACTTCCCGGCCTCGCTGTGGGTCAAAGGCTCCTGTGGTTGGATCAACCGTCGTGGCCTGCACAATCTCACGCATTACAGGCACAAAACCACGTAGTTCAATCAACTCCTTTACATATTGACCAACACCCTCTGCTGGTATGCCCCAAGCCTTACCGAGTGCCTTGGCACCCTTGCTCATTGGAGCAAAGATACTCATAAAGATCTGGCGCATACCTGTAAATGCCTTGTTGGCATCACTTCCCGACAGTGTAGCTGTGGCAGCCATTGCACCGAGTTCTTCAAGGCTAATGCCCAACAGAGGCGCTATCCCGACAACATCACCCATCGTTTGGGCAAGTTCATCGAACTCGATTTTACCAACGTTGACTGTTTGGAACAAGATATCAGAGACACGTTGAGCATCGCTTGCTTCTAGACCATAAGCATTAATAACGCCCAACAATACATCCATAGCAACCGCCGCGTCAGAGCCACTGGCCGCTGCTGCTTTAGTTGCTGCCTCTACGACAAAAGCCGCATCCTCAAGCGTGGGGAATCCCGTTCCGATGGCAAGATAAAAGGCTTTGAGGATACCCGTAGCTTTTTCCCCGTACTCTATAGAGAATTTTAAGCTGCGGGTAATTAACTCTTCGTAGCGTTTGTCAAGTTCCGCTTGTGCCTCAGGGCTAAAGACATTTTCAAACGAGGAAGTCATAAGTGCAGTTGCTTCACGCGCGGTTCGGTCAACCTCACCAGCCATTTTGTTGAGATTCCGCCCAAAGAGTAGCAACGGGGCAGAGAACAAGACTGACATTTTGGCTGATGCCGCAGCTATTCGGTTGGCTGTTTTCGTAAGGACATTATCAATCTGCTGATTGAAACTACCAGACAGCAAATCTAGACCAACGCCATATGAAGCTATCGTTTGTTCCGGAGGCATCTAAACACCCTTCAATTGAGCTGTCTAGCTTTCCTCTGCTTGACCCGCACCTATTGCTTTACCGATCTCATACTTGTGGTTGAAATGCGTAAAAACGCCCAGAGCTTGCTGATACAATGCGCCAAAATCGTTGAGCTCATCCAACGCTGGCAACACTCCTAAAAGCTCACCTGGCGCAACTGTGTTCAGCAACCACTCATTCTTGCGCTTGTCGTTTTCAGGAATGTTGATAAGCCGTGCAAAAGCAGTAACGAGCGTCTCGGGGACTGTTACGAGGATTTCACTGACTTGCTCCCCAATCAAAGCGCGCAATGCTGTCTTCACACGCTCCTCGTCTTGCAACCCTTCCAATCCTACCTGCGTGAACAAGGCAGTTGCAATCCGCTTGATGTACGGCTCGACCAGCTTGATCAAGGCTCGCGTTGATCCTACGGTCATCTTGTAAATTTTGACGTTCTTGCCCCCAAGCTCAAGCTCGATCGACGCCGGGGAGTAACCCTCAACATCTCCCATAATTTCTAAGACTCGGGGCGATCCGATGCTCCTGGCTCGTGGTGTTCGCTTTTTTCCTGCTGGCTGATTACTCACTTTCTTCTACCTCCTAACGTGATGGCTTTTCCAAATCCACAACCTTTTCAGGATGTGTTATCAACGGCGATGGCATGTCTGGATACGCATTGCGCATGGCTCTCCGCTTGTCCCGTAAAGCTTTACGTCTACCCTTCATCCACGGTGTCAAATACGGGTTGCTTTTAGCCGACCATCGCTCCCTAGCACTTTTCCCTTTACCAGTCCGCCGCTTATTGTACCCTAACTCATTCTGATAAAATGCCACGGCCCTATCGTCAGCTTGCGAATCTAAGATGGACTGATAAGCAAAGAACGCAAGCTCCGGGCGCATCATCGAAATATCTCTCAACGAAAAACGACGCAATAATTCCAGCACCATCTGAACGATGAACCGCCGATTCAACCCATCATCTAGCGTGACTGGGGGCTCTCCTTGCGCATCTTGTCTTACAAGCTCCAAGAAAAACGGGTCTACGTATCGGCAGCGATTAGCCTCCGACACCTCCACCAAAGCAACCAGCGCCTCACCCAGTTCAAAACCATCAAACTGGAGGGCGCTGGCAAACTCTGCTGAATCAATCAACTTACACAGAGCCGCATAGAACTCAAACCGTAGCAACGATTGAATAGCTCGCTCTTCCCGTTGCTCGTATCGAATCCAATCGTAGAACCCAAGTGTCTCTGCTTCAACATGACACCCGCCAATATGCAATTGAATCGGATACGGGTCTAGGAAGTCGAGCGCATCTACAACTTCAACAGCGCCCAACTCATCGATCATACTAGACGATATCCACGTCGTCGTGACGCATCAGTGCAAGATAGCCGTCGTAGGTGTCTGAGCGAGCAATCGAGATCGTCAACTCCGTGGACCAACCGTCAGTCGGATCCATTGGGATATCCCCGATCGAAAGCTCGGCACTGAATGCCATCAAGCCTACCCACTGGTCGGCAGTCGAACCCGCTTGGCTGTAATGCTGCTCGAAGAGAACGGGGACGCGCCAGTTTTGCACCAGGTCATCGATAGTCAATCGCTCGATGTTCGCGTCTGTGTCCTTTTCGTAGTTCGCTGCGGCCTGACGGGCCAGGATACGTAACTGTTCCAGGTCAATCGTGTCATCGGTGACACGGATCGTGGCACTGTAAGCCTGCAGGTTCCTACCCTGCACCAGTGCCCCTTCACACCACTTTTCAAAATCGTTGTAGTCAGGACTGATCGTGATGTCCTCATAACAACGAAGCCTGTAGACTGTCATGTTCGTGTTGTCCAGCTTGTAGTACGTCACACCGCCCGTACCACCGACACCCGAACCTGTGACTACCTCAGTTACTATCTCGCCGCCGATAAAGACCATAGGGAGTCCACTGAGGCGCTGGCCTTTCCCCAATCGCGTCGTTCCTGTTCCGGTTACTAAGACAATACTTGCCATCGTTATTCTCCCTTATTCATATCGCATTATGGCTTTGAATGCTGTAGCTACCGTCCAGCCTTCGCCTTGCGGTGATTGACTCAAACGCAAGTCCAGTAAAATGTTCCGTAAAACGACATATTCACTGGGCCAAAATCCAGTACGCCACAACGCTTCTTCACCAATCAATGCCTGCTCCAACAATCCCAGCGCATAGTTTGCTTCGCGCGTGTTCACACCTGTGTCAAAAACGTGTAGATCAAACTGCACATCGTACCTTGGACAAGAATTCAGATCTCTGAGCGCAACTCTAGCGACATCAATCGTTACTTCCAGCCTCTTCGGCGTGACACCAGCCTGGTGCTCAATGATACGTAATTCACTAGCATTAGCATCAAACCAAGCCACCAGATCGGTTACCGTGTTCAGATACTCAATAAGAACGGCTCGAATCTCCCAAGCTGTAGGCGGCGAAATCATCCAATCTCCACCATCTTTCTTACTGCCTCTTCGTAAAAAGGCTCTCCCTCTTCAATGCCCGGCTCCAGATACGGAGCACGTGTGCCCGCCGTGTGCAACGTGATTGACTTGATCCAAGCCTTGTCTTCTTCAAAGCGCCGGGCATAAGGCGTACGGGCTGTGAAAGTCGTCCTCACGTTACCAGCCTTGTCAACAGTAGTTCGTTGCCAGAGCGAGGCTCTAAGCGGACCCAGCCGATAAGGGGTTTTGGGACGGATACACTGATTTAGCGTCTTGCGACTGGCCTCTTTCCAGTACTTCAGGGCCGAGGCCGTGATGTTACTGGCACTGATTATCCTGCGCACCGTGACTCTACCACCGCCACGATACTTTCCTCCCTTGCTAATTACCCAGGTATTCACTACTCCACCGCCACAAGCCCTGCATCTGTCCATGCAACACGTTCGTCTGGAGCAGGACGCCTAAGCCCAAGCACTATTTTCTCTCCCACGCCTGGCTGCGGACGTTTGTTCACGCGCGTGACTCGAAAAGGCTGCTCATAGAATAGACTGTCCGAAGCCATGATCACTAGATACAAAAACGGCCACGTATCTATATCCAGATACGAAAACAACGAGATCCCACCAATCGGATCGTTGACGAGTGAATGGTGGATAACAGCCACGAGATCAAACTGAACCCCTTCACCAAACCATGCATTCACACGTCTCGAGCTCGGCGATGTGAAGACCGCTTCGGCCATATCAAAGATCTCCACGACTGTACCGGCCGGACTACCAGATGCGTCGAGCGACTCTGAGAGACTGTACAGGTTAAAGTGTTGTTGCAGGCTCATTAGCTAAAGGCGAAAATGAACTCTACCTCAAACACAACGTCAGTGATCGCCAGGTAGTAAAAGAACACACGGTGATCAGCAGTTATGCGGAGCAGACCTGTCAACGTGCCACTGTCATTCTGAGCAGCAAGCCCATCATCTGTAACGTACAGGTCTTGCATCAACGCATTGTCGTAGCCGACACCAATCAACGCGGCCCTGGCCTCGACCAAGGTAGTCCAACCTGTGTCACGCATATTCGCAGAACGAATGTGCCGAACATCCATAGTCATGATACGTAACTCCTTTGCTTTCTCATAAAGCAATCTTCCAACAAAGCATGATACGCCCGTGCGGCCGACTTGGTTTCATGATGCTCTAAGACATGCCGCTGTAACGCTGCTCCCATTTCGTGACGTACCTCATGCCCACCACGGATAAGCTTGCTGAGCATCTTACCCCAGCGACTGGGGCGGTTGGCGATAAAACCGCAGTCTTCGGGAACGAACTCTCCATAAGTCACATCACTAGCAACAACCGGGACGCCGGCCAACCCTAGTTCGAACACACGGATCGCGGACTTACCCCGATTCTGCGGCGTTCCTGCCGCTGGAGCTAGTCCGATGTCAAAGCCCTTCACAAAGCTTCGATACTCATCCATAGGCATGAACGGGAGCGAAAAGATTCGGTCGTGATGCTTTTCCGCAAACAGATCCTTTGCGCTGGGCCAGCCGATAAAGACCAGAACGGCATCATCGGCCCAGCTAAGAACTTTCGTCAAAGCTGTCTGAATCATCATCAAGTCCGTCCGGTGTGTGCCCGACCCGGCCCATCCGATGACTAGTTTATCCTCAGTGCTAGGAACCCGTCTAGATTCAACATCAGCCCAATCTTCCGCCCTCACAGCATTGGGCACTATTTCTATCGGTGTCTTCGTAACCTGTGAGTACTTGGCTTTTAGATACCGGCTACTGACGATGATCAGGTCAACGGCCCCCAGCATTTCCAAGAACCCAGCCCGAATCTGCTGCGCAAAGGCATACACTTGATCGGGTCCTACGTCTCGCAACTGTGGGTCAATGATCCCTTCACCACCATCACGAATAGACAGAAACGCCTTCCACACCAGATCCTTTTTGTCTCCCCACCACACATACGAGGGACTGGCCGGATCGAGATTCAGTAGGTCATCATCGAAGTCATAGACAGCGAGCTTGCGCAACAAAAGCGATACGTGCTCTGCTAACCGCACATTGTGCGACATCGTTTGACGTTGTTGAATCACGACGTCCCACTCACGAACTAACTCGTATACCAGGGGGAACGGAGCACTGTAACAGTCCACGTCAGCCAGCCCTAATGCTTGCATCGCATCCAGCGGTTGCTTGATGCGATACGTTCCCACAGCACGAATCGGTTCTCGGAGAATTCCTTTCTCCGGCTGCATCGGATTCCCTATGTCACTAGGCAGTCCAAGAACTCTCACCTAAACCCCCTCGCCCTCATTGGTCTAAGCACTGACAACGTCGTCTCAACGTACTTGGAGACTGGAGTGAAACCGAAAAAACCTTCCTCCATCCCCACGTTAAAGGATCGCGAAACGCCCATCTCTTGCCACACCTTCACAGCCGCAAAGTTCGGATAATCGTCATCCATCACAAACCCACGCTTGACGATCAACTCTCTGGCGATTTCACGACCTAAAAGTGCTACACTCAGCTTAACCACGTCAGGCAATTGCGCAGCAGTGTACCCACTCCAGTACGTGATAAAAGCTATATCAGTCCGTGCTGTAGTGCATGGTAGACTGCAGTAACACTCGGCCAAATCGATCAGCCCCAGGCGTGCGTCCATAATCTGAACGGCACTAGACGAGTACGATGTCCCGTTTTGCGTCAACGGTGGGAACCTGGCAGTGATCAGGTACGTGCTACTGCCCGTCAACAACCGCACGTAGTCGAGATGGACAGGAGCTTTCCAGTTCCTCAGTACACCCATACGGTAACGGGACTGCGAATCGATCTGATGCTCTTCACCGGTTGCTTTCGTTGGTTCAAGAAACGTGGCAATGTACTGCGTCACACGTTGCTCAACTATAGGCAGCAAGCCCGAGACACCGATACTCGCCCCCGTGGTTCCCCACGGAGAACGAGTATCGCCGCTCAAGGCCCGATACTCATCTTCGGTCAGAATCATTGATTCTTCACCAATTTCAGTGTAGGAGAAGAATGCGCTACCTTTCCTCTCGCACGCCAACTGGCATAAGTTAGAAAGTGAATATCCTCTGACTTTGCGTTCTGGCAAAGCCGCTTACCGGTTTCCATGTCATGAAGGCTAATTCGCCCTTTCATTGTACCGCCCACATAACACAATCCCCATTTTGGATGACGCACCCATGAGCCTCGCTTGAACCCCAGACTTCGCGTACCGCCATAAGATCTACGAACTCCACCTCTCATGAATTGCAATCTATGAAGCTGACGACGATGGAATTGCAAGGGCGTGATGAACAACATGGTTTTATTGTCTGGTTCTGCGTGATCGCCCACTTGGGCATTTGCTAAAACCCAAGAATCGACACAATGAGCTTCAAAGACCTCAGCTAACTTATGGCTTGTTTTCTTTAGACCTAAAGCATCACGTAACTCTTTGGTTTCATAGCCTTGCTTCGTCTCCACAAGTGCCAACTTTCTAAGCTCTGCATAAAACCACTTTTTACCTATCTCAAGTGGCGAAAACGACTTGTCCCACCTACGCTGACCTTTCGTCTTGGCTTTGATGTCCTCTACCACAAAACCCGTGATGGGATATATCTTACAAAGCCACTTGCATAGTCTCAACTTCCAGTCCCATCTAGCCTTTGTACTAGGTGGGATGCCTCCGCGCGCGCGATTCTTGCGATTGGCCCTATGCGGTGTTTTCCGGTTGCGTCTAGTTCTACGCATCATTCGTCGTTGCTCAACATGTTTACTGACCCAAGTTATCGCGTCGGCTTGAATGTTCAAAAATGTGTGCGCGCTTGACTTGATTGTGTAACCTTCTTTCTTTGAACCCGGGTCTATTCCAACTATTACTTCTTGAATATCGCCATCCTCTCTGTCTAAAAGACGAATGTAAAATACGCCACGATTGAATCGTCGAATCGCACGACCTTTTCGCACCAATTCTCTAGCCCTTGCTGGATGGCAAGGCATTAGCGGCTTTCCTATACTGCTTACTACTGGTACATACTGCATAGAGTTACCTCTACATCTCACCCTCACGGGTGGCTATTTAGCCCTTCGACACTTGCCAATCAAGAGGCTGCGGACTAGGGCGGTATCCACGGCATTGCCTGAGCTGCCACGCTCAAATTGGCTAAGTTGCCTTCAAACGACCACTTTCATGATCTTGGCCAGTCTAGTTTTCTTCCCGCCGTTTACAAAACGACGGGCTTGCAGGATTCTGCGGTTGGCTCTGCTCCTCGCGCAAGCTCTCCGATTCATCAGAGAGAAGTTGACTACCGAGCTAGCAAGTCACAGTGCGTTCGTTGATGAACTCATACGATGCGTTGTTGATCCGGCCAAGCGCTTGCGGCACCTGGTAGAACAACCGGCCGTGTGTCCAGAGCGCAAACTGCGTACTGGTGCAGTACGAACCGTGATCAGCCGGGACCATGTACCACTGACCAGGCTGCGCACCCATCTTGCCGTAAGGATTCGCGAACAGGTCGGAATTCGCCACGAGCTCAGAGAAGTCAAAATACTCCATCCACATGACCGGTTGGCCAAAGTACACCGGCGTGACAAAGTAAATCGTGCTCTGGTACTCAGTCGTGTCAATCCCTGTACTACCGATCCACTGCGTGGTCCGGTACGGGATTTCAAACCCGTACAACGGGAACGTCTTCCTGCGCATGAGCGCCTGGCGTTCTGATCCCGGGTCGGCGTAGTTCAGTGAAATCAATCGGGCGATTTCGTTGGCCATACCCGAAGTCATGATCATGATGATATCGCCGGGATACACATAGTTCGCTTCGAGGGCGCCGATCATCTGATACAGGCGGTCTACAGTGACGCGATTGCCGCTGTTTTCCCAAACGATCGAGTTGGCCTGCAGAACTCCCGCACCGTTGACATCAAGACGACCGGCGGCCGGGGCGCGGATAGCCCGGTCAAGACCTTCAAACTGCGTGGCGACGTTCAAAGGGTTGCCGTTCAAGATCTGCCATTCAGTACCAGTCCGCGCCGCGCGGAGGGTAACGTACAACTGATACTGCCATTCCGAGCTGATCGACACCGACCCTTCCCTCGTCACGATAGTGCGCGGCGATGGATAGACGTTTTGCTTGGCAGCCAGCGCTACATAACTCGCGGCCGGCGTCTCCACACCGATCGACTTGGCGGACAGCGCAAAGCGATTTTGCGCGTGCTCAGTCGAATCAGGGCACTCTCCTTCAGGAAAGGAAATGTCACACGCCTCGGGACCAGCCGACGTTTGCAACTCATAGGCGTGAATAGGACGGTTGTCAAACTGCGGTGACCCAAAGATGTCCATGATATCATTGGGCGCAGTGACTGCATCGAGGATCATAGCCGGGATACCGTACATGTCCGCAGTGGTCGCTACGAACTTGCCCCCGGTAATCGGCTCGGTATCTGGATCAGTGATAGTGCGTTGAACAAGCTTGCCGCCACGCGTTCTGACGGCCTGAGCTAGCGTTGGTGCTTTTATCCGTGCCATAATTCTGAAACCTCCTTAACTAACGACGTCCGCCACCCAAGCTCTCTAGGAAGCGGCGTTCCATGTCACTCTGTTCGGCTACCTGTACTTGTTCTTGCGTTTGTGCAGGCTGAGCCACTTGCCCCACTGGTTCTGCAGGCAATGGCCCGCCGCCACGAAGCACCTGTAACAATGAATCGGCTTGCTCACGCCGACTCTGCGCAAGTTCAGTCAGACGCTCATCGATGAGTGAAGACACAACGGCCTCGTGCTCTTGCTCTTCCGTTTCTGCTTCGTTATCCTCCACGGCAGCGTCCGGTTCGTTCCCGTCCTCGCCGGGTAACTCAGCATTGCGAACAAGGTGCAAAAGGTCACTGAGAGCATTGACCGTAGTCAAGCTGACTTGCTCGATACGATCCGCTCGCGTGCGACTGATCGCGGCCGCCGTCATCTCCACGCGCTGCACAGACAGCATACGCAACTCGTCAGCCGACACCGGCACGTAACCGGCCCTGACCATATCGCGGATGATGGACTGTGCAATGCCGAAAATTCATCGATGATAGCATCGGCACGAGTCAAGCGCTCGTCAACGGCCAAATCATCGTTAAACAAAGCGCCATAGACCAAATCTTGCATGGCCCAGGTCGCTTCCGCGAACCTCGCGGACAGCAAACGCGCATCAACGGTATCAGCCAATTCTCCACGGCTCAAAGACACAGTGCCGGGTTCTGGAACCTCTTCCTCTGGCATTTCGGTTTCAGCAGCACTCTCTTCTGGTTGTTCAAGAACTTCTTCTTCTTCTACTTGAGTCTCTTCGGTCTCCATATTCCTTGCCTCCATTGCGGGATTGATCGCAGCAGGTAATGCCCGGGCCACGAACTGATACAGCTCATGCTTGTCCCTGGCTCTACCCAATGCACTCGAAAACACCATCGGCGGTTGCGTCAACAAATGGGACCGGAACACTCCCGCCACTTTGTCACCCAATTCAAGCTGATCTGCTAACTCAAGTTTACTAACAAACTCTGCCCCAGCCGTGGCGCAAGACAATACCACATCTTCATGGACCATGCCTGATTCGAACAGCCCAGAACCTAAAATCTGTTCCGGGCTATATTCAAGCATCTCGGGAGCTAGGGCATGTGCTAACGCCAATGTAGCACCGTAAACCGTGTGAACATTCACCCGTCCGTCATCTCGTACCAACTGTGTACAAGTGCCATCAGGGGTACAAAAAACAACACCGCTACGCACCTTGCGGGCGTCGCGGCTTTGTTGACCTGAGAGCGTTTCAATTTCTCCCATACGTTTGGCGACCATTTCGCAGAACGCGGGCCTCCAGGATGGCCAAGATGTACGGCTGACCTCTATCAATTCAAGGTCATGAAAAACTATGCTCTCTTGTTCTTCGCCTGTATCTTCATTCGTCCACGTTTCTACTTCCTGTTCGTGTACCCAACCAGCAACAGAAGCACCGTGGCGCTTGCCGGCGTCCAGGTCATTGTACAAACGTAAGGCTTGAGGATTCTGCTCGTCTAATTTTGTGTAGAAAGCGAAATGCTGCTCTTCAGTGAGGAATGGAGCGTAGATGTCACCTAGTACAGCGGCCAATAAATCGTAATAATGCCCATCAAGAAACGGTAACGGGCCACCGTCGATTCCACGTTCAGCATACTCAACCATCCGCTCCAAGCATGCCTGACTCATACGTGTGTCACG
>CAZIKS010000036.1:1787-3948 GCA_964539795.1 uncultured Pirellulales bacterium | reverse complement strand
TCTTTTTCCTTTACTGGCATTAGCACTTCCATAATAACTGAATCGGGATTGGCTAAAAGTCTTGTGCGCAATACCAGAAACGGGCCATCAATTTCAATGATTGCATCAAGCGCAAACCGCATGACTCGTACTTGGTACTTGCCGGGAGTACCCCAATGACCATTGTCGAGGCTACTTTGTCTTTTAGGCACTTGGCTCTTCCTTTGCTTCCACCTCGGCTGTCTTAGCAGCGGAAGCAACTTCTGCCGCCTCCACGCTCGGGTCTTTCAGTCCATAAGGATCAATCCCCAACGCTCTGAGCGTCTCGGCTAGTTGGGGCAACTCTTGATCGAGCAACAATCCTAACGGCATACCTCGTTTAGTCAGATCGTGCAATAACATAATCCGTTGAGACACATCCAATGCGTAAAGGTCGGACATGTAGCCCAGACGCAGAACATTAGCGTAGACAGACCAGGGATCGAGTAGCACCCGGGCAAATAACTCATCTTTGATAAGACGCAGCATGTTCCCCACCTGCTGATGTCTGGAGGTCTTTTGTAACTCTCGCAGCCCCTCAGCAGTTTCGGTGAGCCGACCCATCTCGGTCAGCCCCACGCCATATCCGATTTGCAAGATCGCCACCATTTGATCGAGCAACGACATGTTCTCACGCATCATCGACGCGCCACCCAGGTCACTGACCGTAGCCGTCACACCACCAAGAACTGGCAGGTCGCCGGCAGCAATGTCACGACGGACGCTTTCGACCAGTTCATTCAACTGCGGTTCACCCAAAAAAACACTCGTCTGTGTTCCTCGGGTCTGCTCGAAAGACAATATCTTATCACGTAACCGACCTTCCACCTGTTCGCGGACGCGATAGAGAACAGTATAAAGCACATCGATCAACGGGTACATATCAACGGTGGGCGTGCGAGGGCAACCGAACGTATATGTCGTGCCTGTGCTATAGCGCAAAGATACCATATCCTGGGCGGACCAGGATCGCGCACCTGGCTGATCGTCTGTGTCTTGAGCAGATTGATCAGAGTTACGAATATCGACCCAGGGACTTAAGTCCAGAAAAGCCTTTGCGTAAAATGTACCGTTTGACTTACGGCGCTCCTTGATCACAGAAGGAGAGTAACGCATCAGCCCAGTGACCGGGCCTGTCTCTTTCAGCCCAAGCTGCACAGCTTCAATGAATGTGTCGGCATCGATCTCGTTTTTTTGATACTGTAATACCAACCTGGATACAGCGTAAGGAGACGCTTGCCCAAGCTGATCGCGTAACAGCTCGATGTACGACAGCCCAATCACCAACATGTCCTCAATGATTGACTGGATGAGCGTGCGGTATGTAAGACCTACAAAGGGGAGTCCTGCTACTCGCTCAAACCCACGAGCGATTTCTAAAGCCCACTCGTCTCCGATGAGAGCGGGTACAGGCTGCGCTCGTAGCGTGTGCGCCGTGACGTCACGGCCTATCGTTTGAATGATGGACTGAACCATCGGGAGCGTGGCCGCCTGGCGTAATTCTCGATGTGAGTACTGCTGACCTGAAAAACTTGACAGCCAGGCCGATACTGAGCCAATGTTTATTTTACCGCCTGGGGAAACAAAACCGTGCGGCGCTTTTGGATCGCGCGGCAATACACGTAGATCAACTTCCTTCGGAGGCTCGTCCTCCTGTACTATTGCCTGTGCTATCGGGGATGAATCGCCGAACCCCAAACGATTGCGAATGCTCTGGAACATTAGGACACCTCCTTAACGTACATCGTTCCCGACCCGCGCTTTCGTATTCCGTTAAATGCTCTTGCATGTTGCCATCGCGATACTTTGTCGCTGACCGATTCAACCAACCAGCGGCAGCAACAACGCACGGATAAACAAAAAGATCAGGACCAATTACCTTTCGGGAGCCGTCACACGTGTTCCCGGACGAGCGTCCGGCCGAACCCGTGGGCCACATCTTCCACGGCTCAATCGTTACATAACTAAAATGCTTGCCCCCAGTGCGCAGCACATACGGAATAGCTCCCTCCGCAATATCTCCGTACAGATAGGCTGTCACCGAGTAACCATTCACAACCAACTCTTTAACTCGACGTAAGAACAAAGGTAAGCTCAAAACCCCACCATCCCGGGGATGACGGAAGAAAGCATGAATCCCCTT
>CAZIKS010000036.1:0-1687 GCA_964539795.1 uncultured Pirellulales bacterium | reverse complement strand
CCTCATCGGGACCAGAACACTAATTCCCATCGGATGTCCGTTCTTACCTTTCACGCTGATTTCCAGCATGAAGTTCCCCACGTCTGCAGGCGGCTTCGGGATCGGGACCCTCACTCTCTTCGTCTTTCCTGGCTCTACTTTCGGTGTCGCCATAGTCGCCCGTGGTGCACCAACAATCGGCACTCCAGCTGCCGAACACCAACTTATGACAAACTTACAGTCTGGCGTGATAGTTACTTTCGTTGTGTTCTTCAACACAAACGCATGTTTCTGTCCAGTCAATCCACCTTTGCGTTTGTCCCAAACCTCGCTGACATCCACCGCGCACACCCTATCCACTATTCTTGACGAGGGCGCGGACGGCAGAACGGGTGCATATTTTGGGAGCTCTTCGCGGAACTCAAGCAAAGTCTCATATCCGTCCGCGTCGCTGGAATTCACAACAACAAACCCGATCTTTCCAAACCTTTCACGTGCATTCTTCTCTGACGTGATCAGCAGGTTCCTTGGGCGCGTGCCAGCCGTATAGGGAAACCCAAAACAAATGTTCAGATCCACCTGGCTGAACTTAGTGGGAACAAACCCGCCAATCATAACACCGGCCACTTTTTTCCCCACTACCTGCGCATCCATCGAGATAACCGTAGTGTCTTTTACATTCGCGATGACATCAGCAATAAGCCGGACCATCGCTTTGTCTTTCAAAGTACCTGCTTCAACTACCAACATAGCTGTTTTCATAAAATCCCCTTCCCAGGGCACCCACGGCGCTACCATCATACTCCCTTTTCGCTTTGGTAGCAAGTCCCAAATATCATCAGCGATAACCTTCGGGTGCGCTCCTGTATATTGCTTAGCCCCTCCGGCACCATGCGTCCATTGCGTGGGCTGGCCCCAGCGCCAGTTTGTCCACGTGTCGGTTACTTTAAGTCGCTGCCCGTCCCGTGCCTGATAGAGACGCAACCGGGCAGCGATGTTTTCCCAATCGTCCATTCCCGCATAGTGGTACACTTGTCCTTCTACATGCCTGCGTCCATGCAATCCAACAGGGACAGAGTTATGCGTGGCAAAGCGCATGGGCCCTCGCTTTCGATAGCAACGGTGCATCTGTACACTCCAAGAACTACCGACTGCCACGAGGTCAGGTCTGCGCCAGAAATGGTGAAAGGGATACAGAGCTATATCTCCATCAAGATGCTCGACCTGACCAGCTAATCGCATGAGATCCTCTGCGCGATACAGCTCATCCCCACCAGCGATGATTACCCACGGTGTATCAAACGTTTTTATCAATACGCGCAAGGCCACATTCTGCAACTCCGTCTTGTCATTTGCCCAGCCGTGACGCAGGTAAACAAAACGTGAGCCAAACTCTTTACTGAGTGCCTTGAGCACATCGCCAGTCCCGTCACGACTTAACCCCTTAGCTGTAGCTACGCCTTTGTTTTTCCTGACACATCCTTCTACAACAACAGCACCTTGCACAGAAGACGCTGATAGCCAAGACCGAACAGCGTAGGGTAACCACTTTTCTTGATTCAGCACCATGCTAAAAAAACCGAATGTCATCGAACGAACCTCTCGAGTAAAAAACTAAGCCGCTCGCGTTGCGCGGCCATTCCATAACGGGTATCCACTGGGAATCCCTGTTCTCTCCCATTGACTAGCGCACGCCCAAGTGCCCTGG
>CAZIKS010000035.1:0-22584 GCA_964539795.1 uncultured Pirellulales bacterium | reverse complement strand
TTTTTTGACTTTTTTTGCGTTTTTTTGACGTTTTTCCCCTGCCCAATCAAACCAACCCCCATTTTTAGCCCAAAATCAAGCCCCCGTTTTTAGTTCAATAGACTATTTATGCCCAAGGTACCTGTGCCCTAAGTACTGTGCCGTTGGTATCGGCCGGTTCCCCCCTAATCCCATTATTCACAATATCTTAACTAAAAAACCTGACAAAATCTTTCTTGCCCAAATCCAATCCACCCGCTTTAATACATTCATTACCAGATCCTGCTTGAATAGACTAAAAATAAAGGTTTTGCTAATGACCCACAGAGAAAACATGCTCGCTCTATTAAAAAACGAGCCATACACAGCCGTCCCAATATGGCTTATGGGCTTTGAAAATGAGGATTTAGCACGAAAACTTAACCCCCACGTCAGATTGCCCGACAATCTCTCTCACAACCCCGAAAAAAACAATTACCCCTGGGACCGCATTTCCGACGCCGAGCGCAGCCGAACAATAAATTACAACACCGCTACCCTAAAACCGACCATAACTATAGGCTGGGGCGCAAATATGTCTTTCGGCCATGGCGGCCCGGGTGAATTTCATTTTGACCTGCTGAAAACTGATGAAAACCAGCGTACACTTATTTGTGAAACTAACGTCAAGCGCCTCGTGAGAAAAAACCCCCATTTCTATCGCGATTTCGATTACCCTATGCAGTCCGTTGCCGATATCGACAAGCTTTGTCTGCCCGATCCTTCCGACCCTGCCCGCTACAAAGGTTTCGAAGAAGACGTCAAATTCTTCAAAAAAGCCGGCCTTTTCATTACCGCCAACCTCAACGGCTTCTTTAGCGCCCCTCACTACTTCTGCATTGACTACCAGCAGTTCCTTATGTCCACGCTCCTCGACCCTGAAAACACAAAAAAACTCATAGACACTATTGGCAGCTGGAATATCACCGCGGCAAAAGAACTCCTAAATCGTGGCACCGAGTGTATTATTCTCTGTGACGACCTCGGCTCCGCACAGAACCTCCTCATCGCCCCGGAACTCTACCAGCAGTGGATTCTGCCTTGGCACAGGGCCCTGTGCACCCTGGCATACGATTACGGCGCCTACGTCCACCTTCATAGCCACGGAAATATTAATAAAATTCTCCCCTTCATTCTCACAGCCGGTTTTGACATGCTCAATCCCTTTGATTCTTATGAGTCTATGGACCTCGTGCAATTTCTCCAGTCAGACTCAGATACAATACCCGTAGGAGGCCTGCACAAGTTCTTTTTTGACTGGGACAGGGACAAGCAGGACACCTATCTGGAAACCCTTTTTGAACGGGCCGGCAAAAACGGCAGATGGATTTTTATGGATACCGGCGGCATACCCGAAACCATACAAAAAGATACCTATGATTTCCTCATACAAAAACTTCGGGACCTGTCAAAGATATGACTTTACTTAAGCTGCTAAGGCTCTTATTTGATTGTGCCTGCAAACTTAGCTATAGCATCCCAATAGCTGTCACCTGCAACCAGGGCCAAATCGTTATGTCCCGCCCTCTCGACCCAGAAATGAGTTTTCGGCTCGTTTGCCTCCTCGAAAAGTCTCTCTCCGTGCCGGATAGGTATTATACTGTCGGCCTTGCCGTGAATTACAAGAACAGGACAATCGACCTCTTTAATTTTGCCGATGTTATTGAATTTATCGAAAGGAAAAAGCCGAATTCGCATTGCTGCACACAAAGCTGAGGTAAAAGCGCTTTCAAGAATTAGCCCCGCCACTTCATGTTCCCGGGCTAATTCCACCGCCGCACCTGCCCCAACCGACCGCCCAAGAGCGATAATCCGATTGGCAGGTATCCCCAGTTCCTCCACTATGTATTTATACGCTGCTTCGATGTCCCTGTATGTGTTCTTCTCTGACGGCCTGCCTTCGCTGGTCCCGTACCCATGATAGTCATAAGCAAAAACGGAAAAACCTTTATTATTAAACTCTTCCAGAAACTCTCGAAGGTCGCCGATATCTTCGGCGTTCCCGTGACTGTGCAATATCGTAAATTTCGCTTCTGTTTTTGGAAGATACAATGCCGAGATATAAATCCCGTCTTCCGTCTCAATCTTGAGAATGTCGTCCCCGTCCTCATAGCCTGACGGCTGGGGCAAAAAAATCATTCTGTCTGAATAGAAATATATAAAAAGCAGAATAGCCGCATAGATAAAAGCAAAAGACGAAATCAGCCTTTTCACACTGAACCGACCAAACAGAAGTTTCCTGGTTATATTCTCTTCCATAATCAGCCGCAATTATGCCGACATTATCATAACTCTTCAAGTCAAATCCGCCCGACTCTGCTAATCGGAACCAGCCGTTAATTTTTACTGCTTATTTCAACTCTTCATTTAACAAAGGCTCATAAGTTTCAACCCTGCGATGGATAACAGACTTGCGTGTCTTTTTGTGTTCTGATAAAGGAATTTCACCAATGATAAAAGAATCACGCCGGCACTCCTTTAGTAGATTCCCGTCACGGTCGATAAACAGGCTTTGTTCCGGATGAGTGAATACCACGTACACCTGGTTCTCGTATGCTCTGACCTCCATCAGTTTGGTATTCCATTGTCCCCATCCTCCGTATGCAGGGCACGCAATAAGTTCGGCCCCTCCAAGCCCAAGAATACGGGCCGGCTCAGGCAACTGGCGGTCGAAGCATATCATTATACCAATCTTAAGCGCCCCGATATCAAATACCGGATAATCATCACCCGCAGTATAACCGGGCGGATTGACCTCGTAACCCTGCCAGAAGTGCATCTTGCGGTATTTGCCGACAACTTCCCCCTCAGGACCGAGCAAAGCCGCCGTATTGTAAAGTTTTTCACCATCAGCTTCAAGAAAACCCAATACAAGGTAGATATCCAGTTCATTTGCAAGATTGCGAAAATACCGAATTCGCTCACCGTCAATGGGTTCAGCCAGCCGAATAAATTCTTCTGCCAATTTCTTTTTCTTAACAGGTTCTTTCTCATTGATTACTTCATTGACTACATAACCTTCGAGCGCACCTTCCGGCGTAATCACAACTTGAGCACCTTTACCTACAACCTCACGAATCATTTTCTCAATTTTTTTTGTATTGAAATCTTTATCCCATTTTTCCGGAAAAATCGAAAGACTTGCGACACGAATATTGTCTGTCTTCTTCTCCACACCACCTAACCAGCCTTCATTAACCGACCAACAACCCGTAGTAAACAAACACAACCCCACCACCGCTATCACAATACTTTTTATGCCGCTGTTACACATAAGACTCAAATTTCTTTTTACTTTACAATGACAAAACTTATCTGCCTGTATTACTGTAAGTCAAAGTTAACCGCATTCCAATAAATTTTATATATTTAATCACACCTTATTTTAATAATAAATCAAAGCCTTAAAATTCTGTGAATATTTTTTTGGCTTGCCCTCTCTCGATGAATTTCAGATAACAACCGATTGTAAACCGCAAATCCTCTCCCCTGAATCAAAATCCCCAACCGCGCTCGGTTAACTTTTCGCCACACAGGCAAATGCAGATATTTCAAGCCAATTAATGCATACCCTGCATCATCATCTCTTGCATCATTTGCCTCATATATTCATCTGCACTATCTTGACCACCTGGGCCTGCCGGGCCACCAGGACTTATCCGGCCGCGCCGACCTGCCCTGCTGCCCCAGGGACGCAATGCTACCTTCGTCTCCTTCTCAGACTTGCCGATTTCATTAAACTTAACAAGCACGTCTTTGGCCCAATACCTCGATTCAATGGGCGTATGCTCAATATTGGCGCCGTCATAACTGTAAAGCATATCATAATACTGCCTTGGACGCATATTCTTACCGCCTAGCCAATCAGTTACAGGACCTCTCACATCAACTAAAACCGCTCCTGTAGAATAATCTATCGTCTCGGGTATTGTAACACCTTCCTCTGTCGCACCATCCTCACCTTCCGCTTTCTCTTCAATTTCCGTCTTAACAACCTTACCGATAACTTCACCTCGCTCGACCATAAATTCTTCACTGTACCAATAACCAAGCATATACCTGGCGACCGCCACCTTTACAGTATTCACCGCATTAACTGCTTCCTGCACATCGAGCGGGAAAAAGTACAGCTTCT
This sequence comes from uncultured Pirellulales bacterium, assembly GCA_964539795.1. GTDB lineage: Bacteria > Planctomycetota > Phycisphaerae > Sedimentisphaerales > Anaerobacaceae > CAZTKW01. The sequence continues at coordinate 18,431 of CAZIKS010000035.1, read as the reverse complement.
CCGGTATCGTTACGCTTTCGGTTATATCCGAAAATTTGCTCCACAGAACAACCTTGTCTTCAAAAGCTTTATCCTCCTCACTGAATTGGTCGGTCCCGGCTATTGGATTAAAAACACCCAACCGAATCCTGTACTGATAGCTTTTTCCCGGTTTGACAGTATCATCGTATGCCCAGAAAACTAACGGCTCACGCATCTTCGCAAAGTCACTGTCCATATCAATCAAAATAGCGTCAAATTCGTCATAAATATCTTTTTCTTTCTGTTTGCTGTCTCTGGTTTCCGACGAACGCTCTCCATCGCTCTCACGTCCCCTGCGCTCACCTCGCGTCCTTGCCCTCTCAGAACGGCTCCTTCTCGGCTGAGTTCTCGTCGTTGATGAAGATGCTGGACCGCCTCCCATCATCATATCCATCATCATCATATCGTAACCACCCGCTCCTCCTGCTCCCGACGTAGTTGGTGTCGTTCTTGTCGTTCGTCTGCTGATACGCTCTTCGCGAAGTCTTTCACGCTCCTCCTCACGCTCCGCCTTATCCGCTTCTCGGGCATCGCGTCTCTCTTGTGCAGCTTCTTCTCTTTGCTGTTTCGCAAATTCCCTGTGCAATGAAGGAGGAAACCACTCTTCCCTTGCAGACGCTATCATATAAGCTTCCGGCTGCAGAAGGTCCATTCTTACTTCAGGAACATCAAACTGAAGCAAACGCACTTTCATACCACCTGCAGGCAACTTCGAAACTTCTTCTATTACCTCAAACAGCTTTTTGCGAGGGTCAATCTTCATTCGTGGTATTGTTTTCCACTCGCTCCATGTGTCCTCGGCAAGCTGCTCACGTCTTTGCAACTCCACAGCCGCAAAAACCGGTATCGCAAGACAAGGGTCACGCCATTCTTCCTTAATATCCTCGCTGGCAAAACTTTCGTGAAATCCATCACACAATTGAGCTACATCAACTTTCGCTTCCACCGTTACAAAATCAAGGTCATCAGGTTCACTGCCCTCTTCGCTATAAGGATTCTCCTCATCTACTTCTACCAGAGGAACATAAGCCACCGCTCTGATGCGCTCGACGTCCACATCATTTACTCCACCAACCTCCGGAATATTATATATTCCTTCAGAAGCTACGTCTCGGGAGCTTAGAATAGGCTGCAGAAGATATACTTCAGTGTCAATATTACCTATAGCTGAGTTGAATTTGGCAACAAAAGCATCAAATTGAGACCCATATGCCTCCTTGGGCTCGGGTTTGCGGTTCAACTTATCCTCCAACATCTCTGCCTGCCTGCTTATGTAAATATCAATTTCGCCGGTTCCGAACTTCTGACCGTCGTATTCCAACTTGTTGGGGCTTAAAATAACTCGAGTAACCAAAAGCCACATGCACACAAGCACGACAATCAACAAAACTATTTTTTCGACATGTTCTTCAAAAAAGTTACCGATTTTTGTTTCCATTTGATTTCACCACTTCTAATATGTGAACGAGATTACTTTTCAATCAAACATAACCTTAATTTCAAATGCGACACACCTCGTATACAAAGCCAAAAATCTCTAAAAAACAAACGACCTGTCCTGGCCCTTGTTATTGTACTTTGTCCGTTATTCGGAGCTCGTTAGAGCTTTTTTAATCGCTTCCGGTTTAATTTCATCGTAGCCTTTTCTGTCAAAAATATATTCGCAAGTCAAATCTAATTTCACCAAAGCGTCTTCACCGTACTCGTAGAGTTTATGTTCCACTCTTGACCGGTCAATCGGACTAATATCATATTCCAAAATTGTTATCTGATTATGTGCAAAAGTTCGATCCGGCTCATTGCCGGAAAAACCTTTGAATCTATGTTCCTTGGAGCTGCAAAGCTGTTGCATAAAAAGGGGAACGTCCTTGGTCTCGACTAAAACAGAAAGAGTAAAATGCACAACATCGATATCATCACTGCAAAGCCGGCCCGTGCACGGTTCTGTAAATCCGTCCCCAATCGAGAGAACATAACTTGGCCTATCAGCTCTTGCACCTGCCCCTCCCGTCCGCCTGCTCCTCCTACCCCTCGACCTCGAACTAAAACTCCTCGCCGATTTAGTGAAACTTACATTTATAAGCCGTTTGACAGGTGATGTAAAAATGCTCTCCGACCCGGAATTGGTAGCGCCTATTGTATCGATAACATCCTCGATTATCCAATAGCCCAATTGCCAGTACCAGCACTCTTCAACCGCCTTATCCATTCCTGTATATTCAAATGCCTTCCAAAATTCATATCCGCTCAAATCAGCCGAGTTGCCGTAAACACTCGCTGATTCCGCTCTTGCTCGACAAAGTTCCGCAACTATCATATCGTCAACTTCATTCAATTGCGAAGACCTTCTTTGCCTGCCCCCGAACAGCCTGCCGCCGCGACTGCGCCCGCTACGAGTCCGGCTATTAAATGCGCTCGAACTGTTTACCGCTCTTTCCAGTTCGGCGTCCGTCGGACAATCCTTGGTGTTTACCTTAACCAACAGCTCATCTATTCCATCGAGAAAACGATCACGGAACTCATCAAAAATCAATGAAGAGGTGTCTTTAGGCTCAGGAAATATCTTATAGCTTAATAACTCACGACGACCGCTTTGTTTGGCCAAAACCGCTATTTGGTTGGCATCGTTCTCATAGGCATCCTGATATTTCTTTTCCTCATCGCTTTGCCTGGCCGAAACTGCCTCTTCGTTCAGAGACTTAATCCGCTTGCCCATCGAGATACTTTCTTTCGATATCCTCTTCTCAAGTTTACCCCCCATCAATGGTGACAATACAAGAAATATCACAGCCGCCAATACTATAATAATTGGCCACAAAAGAGATGAATAGCTCTTGAGAAAGCTTAGTCCTTCCAAAGAAACCTTAAATTTAGACATATCCATTTTAATTCACCAACCTGTTCTGCTGTTTGTCTTTTTTGTTTTTCTTTGCTTCAGTCGCAATCTTAAAAACTTTTAAGCCCCCTGCCCTGTACCGCCCGGCCAGTCTTTCCAGATAAGCTTAAAGCTTAATGCGAACCAATGGTCGTTGACTTTATAAATAACATTCCCTGACCTGTCTATTTTTTCACGTCCGTTCTCATCCAACTCGGAAAGTTTGGAAATAACTTCTTTTGTCATAGGGTCAACCAAAACCACCTCTTCAAACTTGCTGCCTTCAATTTTTCTGGTGATAACATCTTCAATACCTATTCCCGTAGGCATTTCAGAACCCAAATCTATCTCGCCTCTTTCCAGACTGAAATGCGCAAACTCCGTCCTCTTATAAAGCTTGAAAGGGCTGTTCCCGTCGTTAATATCATCAAGATTCATCAATCGGGTAATAATCCCCCATTTATTCTGGTCGTCTCCAACTCCCGCAGGGTCAAGCAATTCCCCGATTGTTTCATAAGGACAATATCCTGTTATATTTACCAAAAATCCGGCCCCCTCTTCTTCCTCTGATTCCGCCACTGTACCGTCTCCTTCTTGGGGCTTTTGTGTACGCTGACGACGTTGAAACTTAGGCTGTTGCGCACCCATATCGTAACCCATCTCCTGCATCATACGCATCATTTCCTCTTGATAAGCATCTGCTCCTTCCGGGCCGCCCGCTCCTCCGCTTCTTTTCTTACTGCTGCCTTCCCGCAGAAATTCTACGTTCTTAAACTCCGCTGTACCAACATCTTCTGAAAAGTAAATTGACATACTTGTTACAAATATCTGCTTTCGTTCCTTGCGGGGTATCTTCAAAACCGCTTTGATATCATTATCGTCAAAAGCCTTGTAAAGCTCCTTTTGTTCGGGAATATTTTTTTCGCTCGGAAGAACCGATATCAGCGTTTCATGCAGCAGTGGAATCACATCACGATACTTAAAAGGCTCGTATGCCTTCTGGATTAACGCCGCTGAAGCTCTACCCCTGCTCTGCTCATTTTCAACCTTACTGCCGGCATCGACTGCGGTGCTGGTGATACCTTTGACTTTCTGCCTCACTTGCCTGTTCTTGTCATAATTGATTCTGTCAATACTCGTTCTGGCAAAACATAAAAGCGAAACCGCAAGAAGTATAAGCGATGCCGCTACAAAGTACTTTGACTTATTCTTCCACGCCATTGACCTGGCAATATTTCTGGGCAGAAGGTTGCTTTCTATCCGCCCCAGCCCCAGCCCCTGTAAAGCAAGGCCGTAAACAACACCGAAATCACATACACTCTCGTGGAATTTCGCCGCAGAAACATCTGGACTCAATGCCAGTCTCTTAAAAGAATCCGGCCTCTCAATGGGTATCTGAAGTGTCTGCTGAAGATATTTGAGCAGACCGCGCATCTTCGTTCCTCCGCCCATCGCAATAATCTTCGACAGCTTGGTGTTGGGATTGGAACTGTTGTAAAAACCCAGGGAACGCTGGATTTCAGAGGCTAAATCCGTAAAAACCGGCTTCATCGCCTGAAGTATCTGACGAGCGTACTTGCTCATCGGTGCGGTGCGCTTAAGTTTCTCTGCTTTTTCAAAACTAAGTTTGAAAGTATCTGCTATGGCCCGCGTAAAGGCATTGCCGCCCATCGGAATACATCTCTGCCAAACCGTCGATTTGGTCGCAACAACAAGATCCGTATTTTCCGCGCCGATATTAATAATAACTGTCGCCTGACTGTTCGACCTCACAAGGTCGGGTCGGTCATACAGCACGTAGTTATACAGCGCCATTGATGCCATCTGAACATAACCTACTTGTAAATTTTCTCTGCTGAAATCTTCCATGCACGAAGTAACAATCTCATTCTTAATCGCAAATATGCCGACCGTCGTCTCTGTGCTTTCCTCCTCCGTCATCTGCTGCCAGTCCCACTGAACATCATTGATATCGAAAGGAATTTGCTGGGCAGCTTCGAAACGCACTATTTCAGGAATGCGCTTCTTCTCGACAGGGGGAAGCTTCACAAAACGCGAAAAGCTGTTCTGGCTCGGCACAGATACAATTATATCGTCCTTCCCCAGATTTTGCTGGTTTACAAGCTGACGTAAACTCAACGCAACAAGTTCGTCTCGTTCCACGGGTTTCACTCCGCTTCCCGTAAGAATCTTGCCGTGCTGAATGTTCTCAAAACCGACTACTGCAACTGCGCCGCTTTCGGCGCTTAATCGCAATGCCTTTAGCGAATTATTACCTATATCTATCGCCCAGACCGCTCCGGTACTCATCGCCATAATAAAACCTCGCTTTTATGATTCGAACTTAATTTGATTAGCCTTGTAAATACATCTCAACATATATAGATTATACCACATTATGAAAACTTTTGCCATAAATACTCTCGGCTGCAAAGTAAATCAATACGAAAGCCAGCAGGTTCGCGAACTACTCGAACGCCTCGGCCTGAGCCAAACAGAATACACCGAAAAGCCCGACCTCGTCGTAATAAACACATGTTGCGTTACTTTGCACGCCTCGGCAAAATCACGACAATATATAAGAAAGTCACAAAAACTTAATCCTAAAGCCATTATAGTTGCTGCCGGATGCCTGCCTGCAGTACAAATCGGCGAATTAGATAATTTAGCTGGAAATATTAATTTCATCACAGACCGTCAAAATCTCGCCAAAATACTGGCACAGATAACAAACGGCAATAATACTCAGCCAAACGCAGAAAACCTCCAAAACAACCCTGATGCCCCGCTTAAAACGCAACATGCCGATGAAATCAACGCCAAAAAATCCTCTACAAAGCCGATTTTTACAACTTTAAGCTTGTTTAAGGGCCATACAAGGGCATTTCTAAAGGTCCAGGATGGCTGCGACGCATATTGCAACTACTGTATTATACCAAAAACACGCCCCAATGTTCACTCAAAACCCCTCGAAACAGTACTAAAAGAGGCAAAACAACTCGTCCGGGCTGGTCACAGGGAAATCGTCGTAACAGGCATTTTCCTCGGAGCTTACGGCCGAAAAACCGCAAGAAGAAAAAGCTGGCCCAACCCACAAAACGATAAACTGCCCGATTTGCTCGAAATGCTCGCACAAATTCCGAACCTTCCGAGAATCAGGCTAAGCTCATTAGAGCCCGCCGACATCACGCCACGGTTACTTGACGTCTTTTGTAAATATCCTAACATTATGCCACACCTCCACTTATCCTTGCAGTCAGGCTCGGACAACATCTTAAAAAAAATGGCCAGACAATACACCACCGACGAATTCAGACAAAAAATCGAACTGATTAAAAACCGCCTCGATAAACCCGCTATAACCTGTGATTTAATCGTTGGCTTCCCCGGAGAAACAGAAGCAGATTTTCAAAAAACCGTCGATTTAGCCAAAGAAGTTGGCTTTGCAAAAATGCACGTCTTCGGCTTCTCACCACGAAAATATACCCCCGCAGCTAAGATGACCGATAAGGTAAACCCAAAAGTCATAAAACAGCGAGCAAAACTGCTGCGGGATTTGGATAACGAACTGGCATGCAAATTCAGAGACCGGTTCATCGGCGGAAATGACTCGATTTTAATCGAATCCGCCGGCCCTTACAACAATACCACCCCCGCCGGCAGAAGTAAAAGATACTTTATGGTACAACTGGAAAACAACGGGCAAAACTATAATCCCGGCGATTTGGTGGCTGTTAAATTGATTAAAAACACCCCTGCTCAAATGACCGCAAAACCAATAAAAAATTAACAAAGCCTCACAATTACACGCGACTTGGTTTGTGTTATCAGTTGACGCACCACAATAAGGGCTGTCTTGGTTACCCTCCGGACTATTGAATCAGGCATCAGAAAAATAGAGCATTAACCACCGATCACTTGACTTTTTCAAGCCAATGGCGACTCAATAAAGCAAGATCGTGCAAATCCACTACATGGTCCATATTGATGTCTGCACTCTTTTTTTCCCACGATTCAACATTCGCACTTAAATCAGATTCTTTAACGCCATCTTGTTGAGCTTCGCCCGAAAGCCTTCCCCGGGCCTTTTCCAAATCAACAATACTGTCCAGAATTTGATTGTAGGCGCTTTTCTCCTTCGATGTCCCTTGATTTATGTTGGCCCTTGAGATAGAAATATTATTTAAAGGCCAGTCAGTATTATACCGGCCCTTAAATGAATCCCATAACACTCTTGACGTCGCTTTCTCAATTCCTAACGCTGTTCTTAGTTCGCCAAGAATTTGAAACTTAAGGTCGAGCGCCTTGGTTATATTTCTGTACATCAAATCGTTAACATCACCGTCGATACTTATGGTTATTGGCATACTGTCTTCAACAGTTTTTTCGCCCTCGATATAGCAGGCATGCAACGTAAAGTTCTCTGACGGCAAAAGTAATTCTGCCGTCCTCAAAACACCAAATTCATCTATCTCCGCATAATCGTTCGGCTCTGCCGTCCAGCTCGTAAGATTTGTTCTGTTTCTTATCCTGCCGTCGTCGTAGTACACTGTTGCGGTATATTGTATCTCACTATTTTCCACAACTTCCGACGGTCCGATGATTTCTAATCTGACCGGCTCGGATGGCACGTATTCAGGAACTGATATAGCTGTCAGTTTGCCGTCGCTGGCAGCGATATAAAGAGCCTCATTACCCAAAGCAAGGTGCCCGCTCGCAGGATACGACCACACATCTTCATATGAAAGCAATTCAACTGCAAAAGTGCTGTTAGATGTTCTGGCAAACAAATGTGTGTCTGTTACAATCATTGTCCCGGTCAAGCCCCCTTCTGGTGCAGACCAGCTCCACAGCATATCTCCTGTGGTCTCGTCGCGGGCGTCTAATCCACCGTTATTGATTGCATAAATCACACCTTTGGCAATCGTCGGCTGACCGTTAAATTTATCCCCTATTTCCCACTTAATAGTTCTGTTTATTAAATCACAGTATATCAATCGCCCGTCCTGAATCGTCAGGATGTTGTCCTGGCTGCCAATTACAGGTGCCAAACGCATACTCCATCCGTTCCAATCGAAATTGTTGTCACTGATTTTATACGCCAGTTCGCCGCTATGGCGACCAACTGCATACAACCCGGGCGAATACTCGCCGACGTATGCATACGCGTAATCCTCATCCACAGCCGGTGTCCACTCATCATATTGTGGCAGGCCCATAAACCACTGTTGAGAGCCGTCAAATGCGTCGAAACAGTACATTCCGCCGTAGTAGCCGCCGTTTACATATATTTTGCCCTTATAAATTGTCGGCGCATAGTACTCTTCCCATTGCGCACTGAACTTCGATTTAAAAACCTGGGCCCCTGTTTCGGCATCGTATGCATGCAAATAAGGCGGTATCCCTGAACTACTCTCTTTGCCGGTCTGAATATAAACATTTCCGTAAGCGTAACTTGGTGGATTGACCCGGCTGACTCTTCCAAAATCATCCTTCAACCAGAGTGTTTCACCGTCTCGCGCGTCAAGCACAAACAACGAAGCTATGCTTGAATGATACACTCGTAATGAAACGAATACCTTACCGTCTGCGGCAGTTACCGGATTCAGGGAGTTTCCCGGCCCTACCAACCGTTCCCACCGAAGAGAGAAAACCTCTGGTTCCACCGACATAGGCACGTAACCCGAATGTTCTTTATCCACTTGGAACATGGGCCAGGAGTTCTCCGGATAGATAGAACCCTCCGGAAGGCACGTTACGGTCTTTTCTGCCGAAACCGTCACGCCTCCTTCTGAATAGCTCGCTGAAATGGTCAGAATTTGTTCGTCGCCTAACAAAGCCTCTGTTATTAAAGTTCCGGTACTGATTGAGGCAAAAGATGCAGGCTCTACTTCCCACGTAGCTGATTCTGTAACGTTTCGCTGACCGCCGTTATCATATTCAACAGTAGCGGTATAACTGACCGTAGAATTCTCCAGCACTCTTGAAGAGCCAAGTATCTCCAGTTTCACCGGTAGCGGAATCGAAATGGGGTTTGCAAAGTCAACTTCGCCTGAACAATCGTACTGAAAACTGCTATTAAAAAGGTCCGCCGTAAAAGTTTTTCCCGCACGCAGCGCATACGTCACTTCTATGGGCACGACAGCACCAACGGGCGCACTGAAGTAGTTGAACCGCGGCTCCCCGTACCAGGTCTCGTCATTCGATATGATCTCAGCCTGCCCTGTAAGTTTCCCTGCTGTCGACCCTATGGTCGCTTCGATTTTCAGGGGCGGCAAAGGCACTAATTCCCCCTGGGCCGAGTGGTTCCCACCGTCGTAGTCGGTCCGTCGCCAGGTGGTCGGGTTTCTCAGCACAAATCGAACGGTATCACCCACCACCTCCACGTAGTCGAGTCGCGAACCCGACCGGCTAAAAGTACCTGCACCGCTGTTCCAGCTGCTTCCGTCATTTAGATAGTATCTGTAAGCGTCAGCCAGCACCGTGATAGAACCTCCCGGCGAGTAGCTCAAAGATGAATCATATGTTGTCATAAGGTCGATTGTTCTTCGGGTTAAATCCTGCCCTGCTGTCTCGCCTTCGGATGAAGACGCCATCAGCAAAGAATTTGAATCGGCCCTGTCATATTCGGCTGCCGGAGCCATTTCATGAAACATGCCCTCTTCATCAATAAATCCTGCAATTTCGCCTTTGTCATCATATATATTCGATGATTTGCAGGCTGTATCAGCGGCCAAAAATGTGTTTGAGATTGATAAAACAAAAACAAATGAAAATAAAAAAGCATTACGTCTCATTTCTTTCCTCCTAAAAACTAGACCTCACAGCACTACCTTCTGCAATAAATCCTCCAGGTGGACTACCTTGCTAAAAAAATAAATAGGCGTAAAATACTAACTATAGCTAAAATCAGAAATAAAATTCCACAATTAAGTATTCTTTTTGGCAGTAAATGAAGACTTACACAAATATTCTACTACAAACTTTGCCACGCTGTCAAACAAAAATGGCTTAAAACAACTAAAAATTATTATTTTTGGCCCCCTGTAAACTTCTTCGTCTCTGATGCCCCCCTGTAATACGCGGTTAAAATTTCGGCTCACCGGTCAACCGCCCGATATCATTTGTCGTCACTTTCCCATGTAATGATATTCGCTCTGCAAATTAAATTTCTCAATGGCCTCTTTTCTCGGCCGCCCGACAAAATCACCTTCTAAATAATAGTTCTGACTGTCCCATATAATTTCTCCCCCCAAAACTCGCGGGTCGCCGGTCTTTTTCAAATATCTCTCAAGTTTCGCTGCCAATTCTTTTTTAATCTTTGTGTACTCCGCATCAGAAGCCACATTATTCATTTGATAAGGGTCTTTTCGCAGGTCATACAATTCCTCGCCCGGCCGTTTCAAAAAAGCCTGCTCATACAAAGCCTTTACCCCAGCCTCATCTTTATGAGACATCATATATTCCTTTGTCGGACCATAATATTGCAGCATATGAGCGTCAATATCTCCGAACAAAGGCGGGTCGCCCGCTGGCCACCTCTCCGGTTCGTAATTGCGAATATAAAGATAATCATCTGTTCGAATCGCCCTCCCTGGATAGCCGAGCCCGTTCTTGCGGCACAGCGCATGTCTTTCCCGCCCAATCACAACATAACTACGCCCTTTATCAATCCTGCCGGTTTTGCCGGACAAAAGTATATCCTTTATGCTCTTTGCTGTCATATATGACGGTATCTTTTGCCCCGCAAAATCAAGAAAGGTCGGCGCAAGGTCATTGAGATTTACAAAATCACTCACCACTCTGTTTCCGGCAATTTCCCCCTTCCACGAGATTATAAGAGGCACCTTTGTCCCGAAATCGTAAAGATTCGCTAATCCCCGCGGCATTTGCCACCCGTTATCGCCAAAAATAACAATAATTGTATTTTCAATTTGACCGGCTGCTTCAAGCTTTCTTATAGTCTCCCCAACCTGCCTGTCAAATCTCTGAATCTCAAAATAATAATCACAAATATCACTCCTGACTTCCCTGCAGTCGGGTAGATACGGCGGCACATCCACCTTCTCCAAATCCATCCCCGACGCGACACCCGAACCTAATGTGTACGGTCGGTGTGGGTCCGCCGAACAAAACCAGTAACTCCACGGCTTATTGTCTGTATTAGATTCAAGGAATTCCTCAAAAGATTCGAACGTATCCCCAGCCGGGTTTCTGGTTCGTCCGGCATCTTCGAAACTGCCCGGCCCCCAACCTTTGCCTTCATGACCGACGAAATATCCCACCTGCTCTAACAAATCTACGTACGTTACAAACTTTTTCGGCAATCTGCTCCAAAGGTTGCCCCCTTCCTCAAGTCGCCAGATATCCTGACCGGTAAGAAGCCCCGCACGCGCAGGAGTGCACGAAGGCGATGCGCAATACGCATTCGTAAACCTCACCCCTTTATTTGCGATTCTGTCAATATTCGGCGTCTTAACGACCTTGTCCCCATAACATCCCAAATGCTGCCAGAAATGGTTGTCTGAAATACAAAGCAGAATATTAGGCCGCTTCGAAATATCCCGGCGGCTTGCAGTGCACGATAGACTTGTTAAACAAAGAGCAAAAGAGCTTTTACCGATAAATTCTAAAAAACCGCGACGGCTGTACCTTTTTACCATTCTCAAATCTCCCACTTAACTCTATCGATATCTTCAGGATACTCTAAGCTTAATTTCGACCCTCTCTTTCGATGGAAAGGTCATATATCAAAATCTCTTCCTTGTCCGTAGCGGTCTTCGCAAGGACCTCACCCGTCCCGCTGATTACCGCGCATCCTCCCTTGCATTCTGCGTACCACGATTTACCTACGCGGTTCGCAATAAGCGTTGTCGTGCCAATTTCCGCCGCCCTCGGAGTATATTGAGGGTAATAGCTCTCGCCCCCGTGGTTGCTCGGATAAAATACAATATCCGGCTTCAAAAGCCTCGCTCTCTCTATACATCGAGGCGCATCACCGTCGGCACAAATAAAGCACGTCGCACGAAGCCCACCTACATTGAAAATCTCCGGCCCGTCCCCAACATCGTAGCGAGCCCACTCGTTTCTGTAACCTCTGTCATCCGAAGACTTCCATATCCACGTCTTGCGATATTTATAGAAATATCCCTTCGGCCCCATAAAGACATGCGTAATATAATAAAACTTGTCCCTGGTTTTCTCCGAAATGCCGAATCCTATATAAACCTTAAGTTCTTTCGCAACTGCCTCTATCCTCTTACACGCCGGCCCTTCCGGTACAAGTTCGGAGTACTTTTCAACATCGCTCACCAAATCCGTTACCGCGCTTTCATGAAACAGGATTATCTCCGCACCTTTAGCCGCAGCCTCTCGTGAAAGCCGCTCAATTTGTTTAGTATTGTGCTCGTTTTTTTCTGGGATTGTATCAAACTGAACAATTGCAAGTCGATAGCTGCTTTTAGCAGCCTTCTGTTGAGCTGTGCACGAAGCTGCTCCTACCGCCAGCAATGAAATTAGTAAACATCTGAGAATTTGCATCCTTTCCTCCATTAAAAAGCAATTAATATTAACCGCCTTTCTATTCCTTTCCTATAGTTTCAATTATTTTCCTCTCTTTTGCTTTCGTATGTTACGAAACCTGCACGAAAAAACAATGGTTTTTTCCCAACTCTCGCTAAACTTTGTGCAAATGATATGACTTATTGCAGTCTATTGTCTCAACTGCCCGGACTTATTTTCACAATCACAGCCGCTTTCATTACAAGCTCATTTAGTTTTATTGCTATTCGAGTCGGAAGTCTTTTGTCCCGCATGTCCTCTTTTATCTGCTCCCCCTTAAATTCGAAGCCGCTCCCCGCAACCTCGATATCCACCCGCACGCCCTCCCCGCCGTCACTTATTAGCACGCTGTCATCGTCAAGTACTCTCCACTTCCCGAAAGTAATAAGAGCAGTTTCAAAACTCTGTGGGCTGCTAAAGACAACTTCATCTGTTACAGTCAGCGACCCCTCGCCTTTGCGCGAATAAACAAACGTACGTTCCAGCCTTTTAAGTTCCTCAACGTCATAGGCGCTGCTTATATCAAGTGCCAAAGTATCAGCCTCATCGGTAAAGTCGGTCCTTAGCACACGGCCGCGAGTTTCCTCGCCTGCCCTCTGAAGTTTCCCCGCAACTACCGGCACAGGATGGCCGAAAGAGTTTATCACATTGCTCTCATACCGCCGTTCACTGAAAGTCCGCTTTGTGTACACCTCTGCGCCGGGGTCTGTTAGCGGAACTTTCTGCCCGACAACTACAAGGTAAGAACCGACATCATTATGATTGTGCTCCTCGTCGTTGTGCCCCCCCTTCATCGCCGCGCCCAGCCGGCACGGATACTTCTCGCTCGGCCGGCATATCAATACACCACCATCCTCGAACCACGTCCGCCCACCCTTACCTTCAAAGGCTTTCGCTGCAGGCGCACTCTCCGAGGCCGAGTTCGAAAAAGAATACATCATAGTCTCATAAAGCCCTCTCAAAGGCCTCGCAACATCTTCATTTTCCCACTGGCTAAGCCCCAGCTTTAACCGCCGGTTGACATACCACATCGACCTCGCATCCGGCCGGGCACTTATCGAACAGTCGGAGAACGTCGGATATAAACCATTCATAATCTCGACCCGCGCCGCATACATCCCCGCCGGCCCTGCCTCTTTGACACCCATCAAATCTATCTTCCCCCCCGTCGCCTGGTATATCGCCTCCGAGAGCAATATGTAATTCCCATAACCGTAATTCCAGTAGCCCACCCCTTCAGTGCAGTAGCCGTCGGGCGTATAGCTGATAAGAAAGTTTTTGGAGTACTTCTCCGCCGCCGCTACGAACAGCGCCCGCTCTTGAGGCGATTCGAGCAAAGCCAATGCCGAGCCCGTTATCCCCGCAAGACAAACAACATTCCAGTTGTTCGTCGGTTTTGTCAGCCACCACCGTGCTTCGCGCTTGCCCGTCACCACTCCTCGGAACGGCTCAAATATAAAATGCCGGACACTATCACGAATCAGCCGTCTCGTTTCATCGCTCAGCTTATCTCCCAGCAGATAATCAGTCGTCGCCAGGTCCCGCGCCACTGTCGCCGAACCCAGGTCGATATAAATTCTGGTTTCGTTGAAATTAGTGAGATTTCTGTCGTGTGCCGGCATCACCCACGTCTTTTCGCCACAAAACTCCTCAACTATCTTTTCCACAACCGCTATAAACCGCCCCTTATTTTCCAGACACTCAGCCAGCACAAGAGTTGTCAGCCGACCGAAGCGTTGTTGGCGCACCTTCTGCCAGGGACCACGATCCCCCGTTCGGTGGTAATACAAATACAAATCATCCGTTGTTTGCGGGATTGGCTCTTTCAAAAGTCCCTCCGCCTCGCTTATAACTTCCCGGAAAGATTCTTTTTTTGCAAGCTTCTCCCACGCCCCCCGCTCGCTTATCGGCCGGCCAAAACACGTCGGCCTCTCCGAAAGAACCTCCCTGATTGCCTTAATACGATTTTCATCAAGCCCCCCTTCCGGCCCTTGTTGAACTCTCACATTATCTGCACCAAAAACCAGACCGCATAAAAACACACCAGCCAAAAACACCGACAATCCAATACCTCCGGCTCTTTTCATAACTTTTTCCTTTCCTCAATAAACCATTACAGCCTCAACCGTAGTATTGCGAATGAAAAATAAATCTCCTGTCATAAAATTAACCTATTATTATACCCGGTGAACATAAAAGCACTAGATTTGTTTAAGAATCTGCCGAAAAGAAAAAAATTCAGGGCCGGGCGCATTAATGTAGGAGAGTTGGAGGAGGAAATAACGCGGTTACCCCCGGCCCCGAGGCTTACTCTTCCTCTGCAGCCGAAAAAGTTTTAATTCCCTGCCCTTCTAAAAGCAACAAGTAAATTCCTCGATTTGCGCGGGCAATTTCCTATTTTTCAGCTTACCAAAACCTACTCCTCACAGAATATATGCAATTTAGCTGAAAAAACCACACGAACAAAATATCAGGGCCGGGCCGCGGAGGAAAAGGAGTGTGCGAAATTGCCCAGCCCTGGAGCTATACATAATACCGCTTAAACAATATATCGGCTGAAACATTAAAAAAAATACCGAGCAATTTCCTCATTTCGCCCGGACAAGTTATTTACTTGCCCTCACTGACAAAACCTGCAATTCAGGAAATATGTGACTTGATTGCCCACCGGATAAAAAAAATCAGGGCTGGGTTGCGGAGGGAGAGGAGAGAGCGAAATTGCCCAGCCCTGGAAAAAGCAAAAATTTACTTACGCCGCTTAATAATATATCGGCTCTTTCTTAAAAAAACTACAAAAGTAAATTCAAATTTATTAACATTTCAAATTTCACGCTCACTATCAACTAAGCTCTTATATTTGCAATTTAACATAAAAAGCAAAAACATGCAACTCGTAAAATTACCTGTTTTTACCGGAAAATTTACGGGGTTTTTATCGCGATTTATGCAATTAGATGTCTCTTTGGTTCCAATTTGCTCCATTCACCGCCGCTTCCCGCCTCGGAACTTGCCCGCTAAATTCTCTTACAGCCGCCACGAACCGCGCATTGTACGGCTGAGCATCCTGTTCGCCTCCTCACTGTTTGTAAACCGCTCCTTCTCCGGGTCCCATTTCAGCTTCTGACCTGTCAGCATCGCTATATTGCCAAGATGACATATCGATGCCGAGCGATGCCCCACCTCAACCGGTGCTATCGTTTCTTTCCGGCTCTTTATACACTCCAAAAAATTCAGCTTATGGTCGTTGCTTTCATAAAGCTTGATTTCATTACTCCCTATAACCGAAGTCAAAAGTGATTTCGGCTCTGCATCGAAAGGCGACTTTTGTATCCACCCTTCGCTCCCCTCGAAACGCGTAGCTCCCCTCCCCGAGCCGAAAAACAATTCCGTCCCGTCCGCATACCTGTACCGGATGTCCCAGCTTGTCGGTGTGTTAAAAAGACCGTCTTTCGGAAAATCTCCCTTCCCCTCGACCTCTACCGGCCCCGTCCGGTCCGTCCCAAGTGCCCACTGTATAAAATCAAGTGCATGCACGCCGTTATTAGTCACCTGCCCCCCCGCGTAATCCCATATAAATCGAAAATAATAATGACATCTCTTCTCCGTATAAGGTGCCCACGGAGCCTGACCGAGCCACATCTCGTAATCAAATCCCTTCGGAACCTGCATAACCTCCTGCGGTGGACACGAAGGCCCTCCCCCGATTTTGCACCGCACCGTATGCACCTTGCCGATTCTCCCGTTGTGAACAAGCTCACTGATAAACCGGTTTTTCGTGCTCGAACGGTGCTGGGTCCCCGTCTGAAGCACCCTCCCGTAGCGCTTCACCGCATCGGCAAGCTCGCGCCCCTCCGATACCGTCAGGCTCAGCGGCTTCTCGCAATACACATCCTTGCCGCTCTTTACCGCAGCTAAAGATATCGGAATATGCCAGTGGTCAGGCGTCGTCACTACTACCGCATCGATATCATCCCGGCTTACCAAATCGCGAAAGTCATTGTAACCGGCGCACCCTTTATAATTCCCCGAAGGCCTCTTCTTCCCGTAATACGCCTCAACCTCTTTCCGCGCAGCCTCTCTTCCAAGTTGCTTGCCTTTATTACCATAACCGTTGGCATTCGGCCCGTACTCCTTGCTCCCCGATGTCATAACATCGCAAACCGCAGCAATCTGCGTCTGGTCTTTATTCAGAAATCCCCGCATATTGCCCATCCCCATTCCGCCGCAGCCGATACAACCCATCACAATCCGCTCGCTCGCCGCAACTGCCCCGCCCTTGCCTAATGCCGAAGAAGATACGATATAAGGAAAACCTATCGCCCCAGCAACTGTTCTGCCTGCCACTTTGATAAACTTGCGCCGATTCATTCGACCGTCTCCTTCCCGTTAAATTCGTTCCTGCTGCCTGATGATTTCTTTATTTGTCTTTACTTTGCGTATTTGCCTTTTGCCTCCGCGATAAGCTCTTTGATGGAGATTGCCTTACCGTCATGGTCTCTGGATACGTCCGCCCCGCTCATAAATGCAAACATCTCAATCGTATCTTCTGCCGGTACCGGCGGTTTTCCCGTCTTGAAGAATTTCACGATTTGCTCAATCAACGGCCCGTACCCCGCCGACTTGCCCGTCACCATACCTTTTTTGCCGTAGATAAAAACATTAGAACCGCTCTTGCCCCCGCGAAGATCCCGAAACGTCCCGATTCGACCGTCTTCCCAAACACCGATTACCATGTCCGTCTTGCCGGCCTTGACGCGCCTGACGCTCTCGCACCCCGTTCCCATCACGGCAAAAAGTGCCTCCGTCGCGTGAACGCCGTATAAATAAAGGTCCGGATGATGCTTTGCCCACGAGCTTGAACCGAAAACATCACACCCGACAATCTCGCCAATCTCTTCATTGCTCCCGGCCCCCACTATCCCTGTACCGTAGCGAAAAGACGAGCTCGACCAGCATGGCACCCCGTTTTCCTTTGCCAGCCGGAATATCTCGATTACGTCCGCAAGGCTGCTGGCCATCGGCTTATCCACAAACAGAGGTTTCTTGGCCTTGATTACCGGCATCGCCTGCTTTAAGTGCGGCCGACCGTCTACGCTCTCAAGCATCACGCCGTCAACCTTCTCGCACAGCTCTTCAATCGTATCCACTATCTCAACCCCGTATTCCTCGCGCAACTGCTTCGTAAATTTTTCCACCCGGTTGGCAGATGCCGGCATATCAGGCGAACCCCCCGAATACCCAACAACAACACGACAACCGGTGTGGTTATCCGGATCGTTGATATAGCTCGTAAAGGCAATCACGTGCGACGTATCCAGCCCTATCATACCAAGACGAATAACTTTTTCCTCAGCCTCAGCGCCAACGCCAAAAGCTAAAATTACAATAAATAACAGTGCTGACAATACCTTTCGTTCCATTTCTTTTTCCTCCTTAAACCGTTAAAGATACTCACATTGTTTTTTCCAACCCCTCTAATATCAGCCGTATTACGAAACAGCCGCCTTTTTCAAACCAGTTATATTATCAAAGCCCCTCTAAAATTGCAATCATTAAAACCCCACCGGTCTTTGCGACCAAATACTTATCTGCCTCAAGGCACCGTCGAAATCTCAACCCCCACACCCTTCTATGAAGCCCAGCCTGTCTATTCTCTTACAACTTCAATGCAGCAACGGTCAAGAAGGGCAAAATCAACGAAATTAACCACCGAATCCTGATTAAGGTCCGCCCCCCCGCACCAATCTCGAATCCAAATAAGCCTTGTAGCTTTGTCTTAAAATGCTATACTATCTGCCTATGAAGAAGTCTCTAACACATCTGCCGCAATACAAACGCGATGAACTAAAGCGTATCGTTAAAATCATCCGCCGCCAGTTCCCCTCCGCACACATGATTATCCTTTTCGGCTCTTATGCACGCGGCCAATGGGTCGAAGATACATACACCGAGGGCCATATCACGTATGAATATA
>CAZIKS010000034.1:15249-22635 GCA_964539795.1 uncultured Pirellulales bacterium | reverse complement strand
GAAGGAATCAGTGTGACGCACCATCCGGACAGGTCCTGGTTGAACGACGACGCATAGTAAAACATCGACTCCATGTTGGTGACATTAGAGGTATCCCAGCCGCCGATGTCCTGGTTGAACGCCGACGCATAGTAGAACATATAGCTCATGTCGGTGACGGCTTCCATCCCGGACGAATCGGCGGGTACCGAAACGAGGTTCGAACACTCGTCGAACGCACTGTACATGCTGGTAAAACCGAGGGCGCCCCAGTTGTCGACGCTTATCAGCTTTGCCCGCTCGGAAGCCTCGCCGCCGTTGTCATAACTATTGTACGCCGTTACGGTGCCGGTGACCGAGACGGTGTAGGTCCCATCGGAACCGTAGTCGTACACATGAGGGCCCGGGGTAGTTACGGTTTCAACGATGTCATACCCCCAGTCGATAACAGCATCCACAGTACCGGCCAGCGCCAATGTAACCGTCGTGCCGGCGGCGAGGCTCGTGTCCCAGGTCGTTACGAAGACAGCCGGAGGGCAGGTACCCCAGATGGGCCGTGAATCAGGCAGTGTCCAACTGGTTGCGCCGGTGTCGAAGAGGGACGGCTGAGAAGGAATCAGTGTGACGCACCAACCGGACAGGTCCTGGTTGAACGACGACGCATTCCAGAACATCCCGACCATGTCGGTGACGCTGGAGGTATCCCAGCCGCCGATATACTGGTTGAACGCCGACGCACCGAAGAACATCCCGTTCATTAAGGTGACGCCGGAGGTATCCCATCCGCCAATGTCCTGGTTGAACGCCGACGCATGGTTGAACATATAGTCCATGTAGGTAACGCTGGAGGTATCCCAGCCGCCGATGTTTCCGTTGAACGACGACGCATAGCGGAACATATAGCTCATTTCGGTGACGGCTTCAATCCCCGCTGAATCGGCGGGTACCGAAACGAGGTTCGAGCAGGAATGGAACGCACTGTACATGCTGGTAAAGCCCGTGGTTCCCCAGCTATCGACGCTTATCAGCTTTGCCCGCTCGGAAGCCTCGCCGCCGTTGCTAAGGCTGTTGTAGGCCGTTACGCTGCCGGTAACCGAGACGGTGTAGGTCCCATCGGAACTGTAGTCGTGCACATGAGGGCCCGGGGTAGTTACATGTTCAGCAGCGCTGCCGTCACCCCAGTAGATAACAGCGTCCACAGAACCGGCCAGCGCCAATGTAACCGTGTTGCCGTCACCGAGGCTCGTATCCCAGGTCGTTATGAAGGGAGAAGGGCAGGTACCCCAGATGGGCCGTGAATCAGGCAGTGTCCAATTAGCGGCGCCGGTGTCGAAATTGTACGGCTTAGAAGGAATCAGTGTGACGCACCATCCGGACAGGTCCTGGTTGAACGCCGACGCATACATGAACATCCCGCTCATGTTGGTGACGTTAGAGGTATCCCAGCCGCCTATGTCCTGGTTGAACGCCGACGCATTGTAGAACATATAGCTCATGTCGGTGACATTAGAGGTATCCCAGCCGCCGATATCCTGATTGAACGCCGACGCACCGGAGAACATATAGCTCATATCGGTGACGCCGGAGGTGTCCCAGCCGCCGATGTTACCGTTGAACGCCGACGCATAGGAGAACATATAGCTCATGTCGGTGACGGCTTCAATGCCGTCCGAATCGGCGGGTACCGAAACGAGGTTCGAACACTCGTCGAAGGCACTGTACATGCTGGTAAAGCCCAGTTGCCCCCAGCTGTCGACGCTTATCAACTTTGCGCGTTCGGAAGACGCGCCGCCGTTATCATAGCTGTTGTAGGCCGTTACGCTGCCGGTAACCGAGACGGTGTAGGTCCCATCGGAACCGTAGTCGTGCACATGAGGGCCCGGGGCAGTTACGGTTTCGACAGTGTCATCCCCCCAGTCGATAACAGCGTCCACAGTACCGGCCAGCGCCAATGTAACCGTCGTGCCGGCGGCGAGGCTCGTGTTCCAGGTCGTTACGAAGGGACAATTTTTCAACCAGTCGGCGGCTAAGACTGCAAGGTCGTTCGGTTCAACCCGGCTGGATGAGTCAAAATCCGCCCCGTAGCAGAAGCTGTTGGAGGAGTTGCAATCGGCCAGCCACCAATCGGCAAGAACGGCGAAATCATTAAAATCAACAAAACAGTCGCCGGTAAGGTCAGCCGACGGACAGGCAGCGAGGGCCTGTGGTGAATTGATTAGACATAGAGCTGCTGTCACAAAAATTACTATTCTTGAAAATCTCATTTCTCTACCTCCTTAAAAAAGTCAGCATAATCAGCTAATAAGATGCTCCGCAAAATGGAAACTCAGGGGATTGACAACTCTCCTTAGTGACCATTCGCCTCGGCACAGCCACTAAAATATGAATCCGTATACAATTATATGCTTATTAGCCGGACTGTCAAGGAAAAAAAGGCAAATTATTGCCTTTTAGAGCGAGTTGGGTTAGAATTTGTGCTGTAGAGAAGGCTGAAATTAAGCGAATTGGGGAATAACGAAGAGAACGGCAGCAAAAAGGTTAAGAAGCGTACGGCGAGTATTTTTGTTCAGGTTTTAGCTGCGGGGTATAGCGGTGGCTTCGATTTCGAACAAGAGGTCGGGCCGGCAAACGTCACAAATCATCGTTATCCACGGCCAGGGGAGGTCATCTTTTATTGAGTTGAAAATTCTCTCGACCTCGGTTGTTTTGCAATAGGCCATAACCTGCGCCACATCTTCATCAGTGGTGTTCATATCTTTTAGGACAGCGCGAACGTTTCGTATGGTTTCTCTTATCTGTCCTTCGGGGTCGTCGATATTTGTCGTAGCTCCGCTTAGGTCTATGGAGGCGGTTCCGGAAATAAAAACGGTTTCTCCAGCGGGTGTAACGGCTCTTGAGGCCCTTGAGAAGGCCGAGCCATAATCAAATGCACATTGCTGCTTTCCGGCGGCCTGAAGGTACTGGATTGAGTTCTGGGGTTCAAGGACAGCGGAGAGGTCCATCGAACATTTTCCGCCGTTGGCCGGTCCAAGTCCAATTCCTGTGCTGGCGGGCATCGAGCGCATACTGCCCTCTCCGAGTGTTCCGCGCTCAGTGAAGAACCTGTTCCTGACTTTGTTGAAGTCGTCATACCAGGAAAGGATGTCACCGAGCCACATCCAAGTTCTCGGCACCGAATGTATATCACCACCGAATTGTTTTAGAGCGGATTCGGCTTTTTCGAGCATGGCCCTTGCCTGTTCGGTAGCCGAGTCAAACTGCAAAGCTGTTACGCCTGAAAGTGTGAGGTATCTGCACCCTGGCACACTAACAATTCTTCCACAGGGTACATTTTCAATTTTAACCGGTTCCGGCTCATTTTCGCAGATAACAGCATAAACCTGGACACCTGCAAAGGGCCCTGAGAGCCCCTCTTTGCACACCAGAAAGCTCGGAGCGACTCCTTTGTCGATGTCACCGTAAACTCCGGAGCGTATCCGGGAGAGTTCTTCGGTCACGTTTTGAGCGGCAAAAACGCGCTCCTGCAGGATGTACGCTCCTTTGGAAGTGAGTAAATCGCGGATACCGGAAAAAATTTCCTCCGCCTGCTCCTTCAACGGCACATCCCTTTCGGGGGCAGCTGAAATATATATTTCAGTCGCCGCAGGAGACTCAACACTGTGCGTGTTCAATTTTACGCCCATTCGCCTGTATCACCCTTCAAGATTTTCTACCGGCCCATCCTCAAAATTATACAGGTTTATTAAACCGAATAAATCTTGATACTAACATATCGTTGATAAAAAAGTCAAGCTTAAAGCCAAATATGCGTTTTTTCGCTTTAAAACGTTCCTTGTTAATTAAATCAGCATTATAGGACTTTGGCTGCGTTTTTTTAGCATTTCATTCCCGCTGCTGCCAGTGTTCTTCATAATCCGATACCGTTTCGGCTGTGGGAGTAGCCATAGTGACAGGTACCTCGACGGGGATTTTGCGGGAGCTGCGGACAATGCGTCCGAGCTTTTCTTTTGTAACTTTAACGGGTTCGACTACTAACTCGGGGACACTGTAGGTCTTGAGGCAGGTGTCGTAAAAGACAGGGTCTTTCTGCGGTAATATCAGCGGCTTATATACCCTGCCCGAGGGGTCAATGTAGCTAAAGTAAGACCTGGTAAATACTCCATAGCGGCGTTTGCTGCTGAAAACTATCCATCGGCTGTTAGCGGACCAGCTATGCCAGGATTCGCTTTGCCTGCTGTTAATATTTAAGCGACGGTAATCGTAGCGGCCGGTCCGACGTGCTTTTTCGAGGTCGAGCAGGTATAAGTCGCTGCTTTTCTGGTAAACGGGGAAACAGCCGTAATCACACATACAGAAGAGCAACCAGCGGCCGTCAGGACTAATTCTCGGTTCAAGGATGCTCAGTCCCGTGTCCTGAGCGGAAAGGACGGTTTCCAGTTGTTGTCCCCATGTGTCGGTTTCAATATCGTAGGCGGTGCGCACGAGGTCATATCTGACCTGGTCGTAGCGCTGTGGCGGCACCTCGTTTAGGTCCGACCACAACATCTGCGCGCAGCAAAAGTACAGGTATCGTCCATCCGCCGACCAGGCAGGATACGTTTCGAGGTATTCTTTTCTTGAAAATTCCGGGGTGGTCCTCACTGTTCCCGAGTCAACCAAATAGTAAGCCATCGCCGAATCCAGGTCAACGACGTCACGAATTTCATTTCTTACGGAATGAAAGAACTGTCTGGTTTTGTTTATAGTGTATACCGCCAAGCGGCCGCTGGGGTGCCATGAGGTATATCCGAACCTGGCCCCAATTTTTTTAGCTCTGCCGTTTTCTACCAGCAGGGCGCTATTACCATATTTCGAGCTGCGAATTCCGATTAACATTTTAGCAGTCTGGTTTGCACAAAAGGTGTGGCAATTAAGACAACCGCTGTCGTAATATCCATTGTCCAGTATCAGGGATTCATCATAATTTTCCAAATTGCGCTGATAAATACCTATCGTGCTCCACGTGTTATGTATTGGATATATTTTCCTATATACCAGAAAGGGGTCTATGTTCTCTTCAGCGATTTTATTGATAATAGTTTCAAATTTTTCCCATTGGCCGCCTGCTCTTTTCACAAAAACATCAAAATGTAAATCCTGCCCCCTGTTTCTGTTAAGAAGTTTATGCCATAATTTGAGAGGAATTGTAATCTTCGGCGACCGTGTGAAAACTTCAATCGGCTCAACCTGTTTGGAAGATATTTTTACGAAATACTGCGAGCCATCTTCCTGCACGAGGAAATTCAAAGGAGCAATGTTTGGCGGGATGACTGTCCCGCAATAGTCGGGTCGGATTTGGGGCGGTCGGTCAACAGAATTATATTTTTCAATAACCACACTTTCATTTGACAGGATGTAAGCCAGTGCGCTGACCGACAACAACGCCAACACAAATATTATGAAAGAATAGAGATATCTCTTATTCATCTTTTGGCCCCCGAAAAGCCATAAAGGCTATAGAATAAATAACTATCCCCGTAATTTATTCTCAGTTCGTTAAGCGCCTCCTGTTTGTTTCTTCCGTTGCGGTTGTAGATATCGAGAAAACCTGTTAGCCTTTGACTCGCGTCTATGCTGATTTGTCGGCCGTTCAGGTCAACGGCTATGTTATTACTAAGCAGGTACAATATCGCCTCTTCATATAATCGAGGTATGCTGAAATAGCTAAAATCATCCAGTCTCTCCAGATTTTGTGCAAACTTTTCCAGCTCTCCACTTAACAGATATCTTGCCATCAGATATTCAAAGGCCATACGATTTTGCCTGTTACTTTTCAATAAATCCAACAGCATTTGCTCATCATCAAGTAAAGCAAAATGGTAATCCTGTTTCAGCATCAGGCTTTTCAAGTGTTGAATCCGGGTGTCAGTTGAAAGTTCAGGGTCCTTGTTGAGTTTGTCGAGGTAATTATTCGCCCATTGAGTTTCAAATAGTGTTTTGCCCAGGACGCTGAGGTATGTCCGAGCGATATTAATGTTTCCCTTGACCATATTTATCAAGGCGAGGCGTTTTAGGATTGTGGGTCGCTCACCGAATTTTTCGAGGGATTCCATCAGGTCATGCTCGGCCTTGTTTATAAGACCGAGGTCGATATAAGTGTCAAATCTCTTCCAGCTTACCGAGGCGTGTTCTTTTATCGGTAAAAACAATGTGCTGGGATGCTGGGGATAGACAAGTATATCGTAATTGAGTCGGCCGGTATGGTATAAAGCCCGATTGACCGAATGGACTATAAAATAGCTGTTCGAATAGCGGCGAGCGGAATCAATCACTTCGGGCCACATTCTTTTGCAGGCATAGTAATCAACAGCAAAGGAGGTTCTGCGTTTATTGTTATGCCAGAAAAAGACAGAGCCGGCGACTACAAACAGAACCATTGATTCGGCGGTCCATTTTATTATCGGTGAGCTGCGATACCACGAAAATATTCCTGTGCGGAGTTTTTTCCCGTCCTTTCTCCCGGATTTGTTTAAAACAGGCGCTGTCTTAGAGTTGCCGACCTGCTGCAACGGTGCGTAAGGACTGCCGGCGAATATCCGCCAAAAACCTAATCCAAGAGTGACCAAAGGCACAAGCAGGTAAAGTATGGAAACGACTACTATCATTTCTTCAGAACTTTTATAAGAGAGAACTTTCCAAGACAGGGGCAATAAATTACCAAAGGCGTTGATAATACTTACACTGAAGAAAAGAACTCCAAGAACGTACGGAATTATTAATGCTGATAACAAAAACAACAGGCCAAGATTTCGCCGTCGCCTCAAGATGAGTTCATAAATCACACATAGCGTTGCAAAGAGCAGGTATGCGCCGCCAGCGATGGTGTAGAGGATTACAGAGAGAGTGAGAAAAGTGACAAGGAGAAAGGGCTTGTTATTCGAGGTTGTTCTCAGGTACAGACATACACAAAACATCGCCGCCAATAGCGCCATTGTTGTTAGAAAGTAGAAAGTATACTGACTGTAGGTGATAAGTAAAAGGATCGGCGGGACAAAGCGAAGCCAACAGAGTCGGCGGGCATTTATTGCCTTAAAAAAACAGCCGGTACAAATAAAAATCAACCACGCCTGCAGGGTGATAACGATGGCTCCGGCCCAGGGATAATATAAAAACTGCGACAAAAAAGCTGATATATATTCAACAAGTCCACCCGGATATGTTAAAGATTCCCTGAAAAATGCCCAATCTTTGTAAAAAGGGGGGAAATTTGTAATCACACCGCCACCATGATAAATAAGGTGCAAATCGACTCCGAGCCAGAGATACAAATAGAAAAAAATAAAGAAAAGCAGGCTCCTGGCCGGTCCACCAAGGTTTTGACTTAATAATTTTCGAAACGAGTTTGGCATCGCTCACGCATCTATATTC
>CAZIKS010000034.1:0-15239 GCA_964539795.1 uncultured Pirellulales bacterium | reverse complement strand
CTATATTCTTATCGGCAGCTATTATATCATATTTTACTCATAAATGCCCATCTTGCCCATAAATCAACAGGATTTTGTCGGGTGAAGCAACATTTTGAGTTTACAGTGGTGGACCGATTGCCGGGTTATTCCTGTACCTCCTGCCAGGGTTCAGCTTTGGCCGTGGGTGTTGCCGAGGTAATTGGGATATCGGTGAGGCCCTGACCACCCGAGCGAATAAGACGTGCCAGCTTTCCGCGTGTTACAGGAATGGGCGATTTGGTAAGTTCGGGAATTTGAAAGATTTTGAAAAATGAATCGTAAAAGGCGGCGTCTCTCTGGGGAAGTACAAAAGGCTTGTGTGCATATCCAGTCTTGTCGATATAACTAAAATACGGGCGGATAAACAGGCCGTTCCCCCTTTTACTGCTGAATACAATCCAGCGGCCGTTGCTTGACCAGCAATGCCACGATTCGCTTTGGTCGCTGTTGCAATCCAGTAGCTTGTAACTTCCAGTACCTAAGTCCATCATGTACAGGTCACTGCCTGACTGAAAGGCGGGAAAGCCGCTGTATTCACTCATGCAAAACAAGAGAAATTTGCCATCCGGAGAGATTCGCGGTTGAGTAATGCTTAAACCGGTTTGTTCCGAAGAAAGCACAGTTTCCATTTCGCCCCACGTGTCGCTTTCGATGTCGTAACTGATTCTAACGAGGTTGTATTTGCTCTTTTCGTAGTTTTCAGGAGGAACTATCTCTCTGTTCGACCACAATATTGGTGCTCTGCAGAAGTAGAGATATCGGCCGTCCGGTGACCAGGTTGGAAACGTCTCCAAGTAATCTCCATGAGAAAAATTTGGAGAGGTTTTTAATGTTTTTGATTCAAGCATATAATAACCCATAGATGAATCAAGGTCGACAACATCACGAACTTCTTCTCTGGCCGAATGATAAAACTGGCGCACCCTGTAGATTGTGAACACTATCAGTTTTCCGTTTGGGTGCCAGGTCGTATGTCCTATCGGAGCTGAACCAAACTGTGTTCGGGAGTCTATATTTGATGCTTTTCCATCCTCGATTAGCAGCATGGACGCCCCTTTGAAACTTCGGACATGTATCAACATCTTATTTGTGTTGTTATCAAGGAAAGTGTGGCAGTTAGCACAACCTTTATCATAAGACTTGTTGTTCAATATAGTCGATTCATCGAAGTTTTCAATATTACGCTGATAAATACCCATATCGCCCCATTGGCTGTACAACGGTCGCATTCTTCTGTACACCAGAAAACCATCGATGTTTTCATTGGCGATTTTATTGGTGATGGTATCGAATCGTTCCCACAGCCCATTTGTTCTCCTCACAAAGACATCAAAATACAGTTTTTCTCCCTTATTATTATTAAGAAGTTTACGCCACGACTTCTGAGGAATTTCAATTTTCGGTGACCGGCTAAAAACTTCGATTGGTTCACCTTGTCTGGAAGATATTTTTACACAATAATGCGAACCTTCTTCCTTTACTAAAAAGTTTAACGGCGCTATGTTCGGTGGGATGATTATCTCACTGTAGTCAGGCCTGATACCTGCGTGACGGTCAATAGTATTATACTGTTCAATCGCTACCCTGTCATCAGCCAGGAAGTAACCGAGTGTGCCGGCTGATAATAAGACCAACACCAATAGTATGAATAAATAGAGATATTTTTTTTTCATCTATCCGCTCCAGAGAAGCCATACATAGAATAGAATAAATAGCTATCCCCGTATTTTTCCTTCAGTTCATCTGAGGCAGCCCTTTTGTTTCCGACATAACGGTCGTAGATATAAAGATAACCTTCGAACCTTAAGCGGGAGGCAGCGCTGATTCTGAGACTGCCCAGATTAACTTCTTTTTTTGTATTAGCCATATAAATCAAGACCGCTTCCTCATAAAGGCGCGGAATCTCAGAATAACCAAGCTTATCCAGTCGGTAGAGGTTGTTCACAAATTCCTCGAAATCTCCGTGGAGTAAACACCAACTCATCAGGTATTCAAAAGCCATACGGTTTTGGCTGTTTTTCTCCAATAAATCCAGGAGCATATACTTATTTTTATAAAGAAGGGCGGTATAATCTTTCTCAATCATAAAACTTCTCAGTCGCTGAACCAGTTCATCTGTTGACAGGTTTGGGTCCCGTTCAAGTCTCTCCAGGTAGCCATTAGCCCACTCAGAATAAAACAATGTTTTACTAAGTGCTGTGAGGTAAATTTTAGCGGCAGCTATTCTCCCCTTAACCAGATTAAACAAGGCCGCCCTTTTGAGAATTATGGGGCGCTCTCCATATTTTTCCAGAGATTCACCCACCGCATGGTCAGCCCAATTAATAAGACCAAGGTTTATAAAGGTCTCTACTCTTTGCCAGTCGG
The DNA here is from genome assembly GCA_964539795.1 of uncultured Pirellulales bacterium. GTDB lineage: Bacteria > Planctomycetota > Phycisphaerae > Sedimentisphaerales > Anaerobacaceae > CAZTKW01. The sequence continues at coordinate 12,851 of CAZIKS010000034.1, read as the reverse complement.
CTCGGAAGTATTTTTGACCAAACAGGAACATCGTATCGGGCTGCTGAGGGTACAAAAACATGTCATAACCGAGTCGGCCGGCATTATATAGAGCCTGGAAAGTTGTATTAACTACGGTCCGATTGTGCTCTTTGTAGCTGTTAGAAGCCGCGAGCAACTGCGGCCACATCTTGTGGTATGCATAATATTCAATCTCAAAAAAAGTCTTCAGTTTACTGTTATGAGAAGAGAAAACAACTGTGCCTGCAACAACAAACAGAACCGTGGATTGAATGCTCGATCTGATTATCGCAGAGTTCTTATACCACGAAAGTACTTCCTTGAGCGGCTTGTCCTGAGTCTTCTGCACCGGCGCGATTAAGTCAGGTATTGCTTCAGTCTTATTGAGTTGATTAGGGACCAGAACTGCAGTACCAAACAATATTCGCCAAAATCCCAATCCAAGGGCCATCACCGGCAGAAAGATATAAAGCAAATACACTATTTTTATCATTCTTCTGGAAGCGATATAGTAAATAATTTCCCATGGAGTTGGCAGTAACTTAGTAAAAGCATCGATAGGCGTTACGTTGAAAATCAGCACTCCCTCAACGTAAGGTATAACTACGGCTGATAATAAAAATACCACACCCGTCAACCAGCGACGTCTCAAAACGAGTTCATAAATTGTGCAAAGGGCCGCAAATACAAGGTATGCCCCACCTGCTATTGCATGTACAAGCACAGAAAGAGCCAGAAAAACAACCAGACTAAGAGATGTTGTATCTGAAGTTATTTTCAGATAAAGACATACAAACAGCAGAGCCGCTAATAAACCCATTGTGGTTGGAAAGTGATAAGTATACTGATTATAGGTGATAAGCAAAAGGATAGTTGGGATAAAACGAGTCCAATAAAGCCAACGGGCGTTTACAACCTTAAAGAAACAGCCGGTACATATAAAAAACAACCATCCCTGCACTGTCAGGATGAAAGCCCCCGCCCAGGAATAATAGAAGAACTGCGACAGAAAAGCTGAGAGATATTCAAGAGGCCCACTGGGATAGAGCATAAATTCCCGGCAAAAGTCCCAACCCCTAAAAAAAACGGGGAAATTCGTAATCACACCGCCGCCATGATAAATAAGGTACGTTTCTACCTTCAGCCAAAGGTACAGATAGAAAAGAATAAAGAAAAGGAGGCTTCCGGCCGGTGCAACAAGGTTCTGAGCAGATAACTTCCGAAACGAATTCAGCATTACTTTCCTATCTTACAAAATATCTTTATTGGCGGTTAGATTCTTAGTGCCGCATAAAAAATAAGCCATCCGGTTTTCTTTCGACAGTTTTAATTAGATTCATTATGAAATATATCGACACGAATATAGCATATCTTACTCACAAATGCACGTTTTTCTGACAAATTAGCAAGCTTTTGTTGTGTGAATTGCCCAATTTGGCTGACAATATCCGTTTAATCAGCAACTCATTCCCTCTCCTGCCAAGGTTTTCCGTAAGGGGTTTCTGCTGTGGGAGTAGCCATAGTGACAGGCATCTCAACAAGGATTTTTCGAGAGCTGCGCACGACTCGTCCCAGTTTTTTTGCATTAACCGGAATCGGTTCGACAATAAGTTCCGGAACGCTATAGGTTTTCAGATAAGAGTTGTAAAATTCAGGGTCTTTCTGCGGCAGCAGGAGAGGTTTGTAGAATTTGCCTGTCTGGTCAACATAGCTGAAATATAATCTCGTAAATATCCCGTGTTTTCGCTTGCTGCTGAAAACTACCCATCGGCTGTTACTGGACCAGGTATGCCACGACTCGCTCTGGTTGCTGTTAATGTCCAGCCGTCTGTAGTTATATTGGCCAGTTTGCTGTGCATCTTTCAGGTCTGTCAGATACAAATCGCTATTTTTCTGGTAAACAGGAAAAGAACCATACTGACACATACAAAAAAGCAACCAACGACCGTCGGGACTGGTTCTCGGCAGAAGAATGCACATACCGGTATCCTTAGATGAAATGACCGTTTCCAGTTGCCCCCACTTGTCGTTTTCAAGGTCGTAACTTATCCTCATCAAGTCATATTTAACTTCACTGTAGCGCTGAGGCGGGACTTTATCCCTGTCCGACCACAATATCGGTGCACTACAAAAATACAGGTACCGTCCATCGGCTGACCATGCCGGATAGGTTTCCAGACGGTCTTTTTCGGAAAACTTTTGAGAGGTGTTGACGGTCTTAGACTCTACCAGATAGTAAGCGAGTGTCGAATCAAGGTCAATCACGTCACGAACCTCATCTCTAACCGAATGATAGAATTGGCGAACCTTGTTAATAGAAAATACCGCCAGTCGGCCGCTAGGGTGCCAGGAAGTATATCCGAATTTTGCTCCAACTTTTTTAGCCTGACCGTCTTCAACCAGTATGGCGCTGCTGCCGTACTTTGAACTGCGGATGCCAATAGACATTCTATCCGGCCGGTTGTTAGCGAAGCTGTGACAGTTGACACAACCATATGCAAATGTGCTGCTGTGCATCAGGATTGATTCATCATAATTTACCAGGTTACGCTGATAAATACCCATATCCCGCCAAAAACTGTGTACAGGATATATCTTCCTGTATACCAGGAAGGTGTCTATGTTTTCAGTGGCGATTTTGTTTGTAATGGTATCAAACCGGACCCACTGGTTGTTTCTGCTTTTTACAAAGATATCAAAACAAAGCCGGCCTCCACGATTGATATTGAGAAGTTTATGCCATGAGTTGACAGGAATTATAATTTTCGCCGACCGGCTGAAGACCTCAATTGGCTCGCTTGTTCCGGAGTATATTTTTACACAGTATTGTGAGCCTTCTTCCTGAACCATGAAGTTCAACGGTGCAATATTCGGCGGAATCACGGTTTCGGTATAGTCAGGACAAATTCTGGGCGGCCTGTCAGAAGAATTATATTCGTTGATAATAATCGTCTGCGCACGTAATTTGTGATGGATTACAACGAACAAGAATGTACAGGCGACAAATAATGCCAACAGGTAAACGAAGTACTTCTTCATTGCACCGACTCCGATTCATTTGACAGATAGTAATAGTAATACGTATCACCGAATTCTTTTTTTAATTCCTCAATCGCAGCCTCCATGTTATCTCCATATTGGCGGCCTCGCTGCCAAAACTCTTCAAACCGACGAGCAGTACTGGCACTTATCATACGGTCTTTCAGGTCAACTGTCTGGCCGGTCATAGCCGTATACAGCAGAAGCGCCTCCTCCATGTGCGTGGGTATCCTGCCCTGGGGATAGTCAAAATTGTCCAGAAATGCGACACTGTGTGCCACTGGTGTGTATTGGTTGGTTAACAGACAAAAAGCCATCAGATACTCGAATGCCATCTGATTGTGTTCATTTCTCAGCAATAGGTCCTTCGGCGTTGTCTTTTCGGTGCTGTCTTTTAGAAGCATAAATGAGCGTGTACGCCGAATCTGGTCATCTGTTGATAAAAGAGGGTCTTTTTCAAGGCGGCTCAAGAGGCTTTTGGCCCAGTCTTCGTAGAGAAAATCCCTGCTCAGGACACACAGGTAAACGCGAGCGGCCTGGGTTTGTCCTTTCACAATATTTATCAATGCCAATCGCTGCAGACCCTCCGGATAATAATTCATTACGGCCAATGCCTCACAGGTGCAGTTTTCCGCCATATTGATATGTCCGAGTTCATAAAGGGTATTACTGCTTTTTACCAATTGTCGCACCAGATTCCTACCTTCGAGAGACGTTTTAGGGCTGAGCAGTAAGCCAGAATGGTGCTGTGGGTACGAGAACATATCGTAAAGCAGTCGGCCGGTATGATAAAGCGCTCTGTTTACATCGTGACAGACGAACATATCGTAATATTGCCTTGGTAGTTTATCTACTTCACTCAGAAGTTCATTCCACATCCTGCGAGAGGCGAAGTAGTCTATACGCCGATGTTTGTGGGCAATGTTATCACAGGTTAAAAAAACAACTCCGGATGCCACGATGAGCAGAAGCAGTGTATCCCATGTCCACTTTAGCCTACTTTTGCGATAATACTCTAAAAACTTATTGAGCCGACGGGATTTAAACCAACTGGTTCTGCCTTTCAATATAAAGAGCCGCCGTAAAACGCAGCCGAATCCGACTACGGGAAAGAAAAGAAAAATGCTAAGCGCAAAGGGAATCTCGTTATTAAATGCTTTCGGATGCAAAGGCAGCATGTTGCGGTAAGCACTTATCAAGTCCATATCGAAGACACATCTGACGACGGCACAGGGAATAAGCGAACCTAAAAGAATGCACAAAACGGCAATTACCCCCCTCCGCCTGTTTACAAGCTCAAAGGTACCACAAAGCAAGACAAAAACAGCATACGCTTTGATGGCTACAGCATACATTATAACGGACAAAACCAAAAATATGACGAACCGAAAGCCGTCACTTTGCACAGGCATGCGCATATAAAGATATAGAAAAAGCAATGCTATCAATATCGCCAGATTTTCATCCAGATAATGGTAATACCTGCAGTACTGTATCAGTAAAAGAATCGGCGGGACGAACCGCAGCGGTCGCAGTTTATTTGCGCCCAAACCCGAAAGTAACCTGTCAGTTCCGAAACAAAGCAGCCAGCCGACTATCGTGATTATCAACGCGCCAGCCCAAGAATAATAATAGAAATGAGACAGCCTTGCCGCCAAATGCTCGGTCACCTGGCCCGGATAAGCCGGCAGGTCGACAAAAGTATTCATTCCGGGAATATAGATTTTGGAAAACAGATACTGTTTGCTGCTGTGATAAATAAGCGCCGGGTCAACCCAAAAATACACAAAAAGAAAGAATAAAATGAAAAACAAAGCTGAACGAGCTACTACACCGAACGTGCGCCGGGAGGATTTTTGCTCATACTCGGTAACCATAATAACCTTTTATTATAAGGAACTGTCCCGACAATTAAACAATCGCCTAAAGAAAAAGCCGGGTTTACAAAAATTCGCCCGACAAATCGTATTATAAGCCCAATGACACACTTTGCCGGTATTTTATTCTCTTTGCTGCCAAGGTTCACTATAACCTGCGGGTGCTGCAGTTGTCGGGGTAGCCATACTAATCGGCATATCGATAAGCATCCGGCGAGAGCCGCGAACAGCACTGGCCAGCGTTTCGGCTCTAACTTTAACCGGCTCAACGACAAATTCGGGAGTATTATAGGTTTGCAGACATAAATCATAAAAAGTCGGGTCTTTCTGCGGCAGCAGCATCGGCTTATAAACATTACCGTTCTTATCAATATAGGCCAGATAAAGCCTTGTAAAGACGCCGTCGCGCCGTTTACTGCTGAAAACTATCCAGCGGCTGTTACTGGACCAGCTATGCCAGGATTCACTCTGGTCGCTGTTAATCTCCAATCTGTGGTAGTTATATTGACCGGCAGTTTCAGCGGCTTTTAAGTCAATCAGGTACAGGTCACTGCTTTGCTGGAAAGCGGGAAAGCATCCGAAATCAGACATACATAACAACAACCAGCGTCCGTCGAAGCTGGCCCTCGGCAAAAGGGCTGTCATCGCTGTATCCCGGGCTGAAAGCACTGTTTCCAGTTCGCCCCACTTGTCGTTATCAATGTCATAACTTATCCGCATCAGGTCGTATTTAACCTGGCTGTACTGGTTAGCAGATGTTTTGTCTATATCCAGCTGCGAGATAGGTGCGCTGCAAAAATACAGGTATCGGCCATCCGCCGCCCACGCCGGATGGGTCTCCAGACACTCCTTTCTGGAAATCTTCGGCGAGGTCTTTACGGCCCCGGCGTCAACAATGTAATAAGCAAGAAAAGAATCTTCATCAACCGCCTCGCGAATCTGGTTCCGAGAAGTATGAAAAAACTGAACCACCCTGTTGATTGAGTATGCAGCCAGACGACCGCTCGGATGCCAGGAGGTATATGTAAATCTGGTTCCAATTTTGTTAACCTCACCATCGTTGACCAGGAGAGCACTATTACCGTATTTTTTACTGCGGATACCGATTAACATTTTGTCCGGACGATTTCCGCAAAACGCATGACAGTTAAGACACCCGCGATGGTAATAGTTATTGGTCAATATGGGCGACTCAACAAAGTTTTCCAAATTACGCTGATAAATACCTATCGGCCCATTTAATAGATAATGCGTTGGATGCATTTTCCTATATACCAGAAAGGGGTCTATGTTTTCATTGGCGATTTTATTGCTAATTGCAGCAGTTCGCTCCCATTGACCGTTTGCCCTTTTTACAAAAATGTCGAAATACAGCTCCGCTCCCGTATTTCTACTAAGAAGTTTGCGCCATGATTTCTGAGGAATTACAATTTTAGGTGACCGGCTGAAAACTTCGATTGGTTCACCTTGCCTTGAAGATATTCTTACACAATAATGTACCCCTTCTTCCTGAATCATAAAGTTCAATGGTGCAATATTCGGCGGGATAACAGTACCACTATAATCAGGACGAATCTGAGCAGGCCGGTCGATAAAATTATATTGTTCAATCACCACTTTATCGTCCCATAGAATATAACCAAGTGCGCCGACGGATAATAACAACGCCGCCAGTATTATGAATAAATAAAAATAGCATTTCTTCATTTCTCTGCTCCTGAGAAACCATAAAGACTATAGAATAAATAACTATCACCGTATTTCTTCTTCAGTTCTTTAAGGGCTGTATTTTTATTTCTGTCGTGACGATTGTAGATATTAAGAAAGTCTACAAACCTTTGACGGGATTCTTTACTTATCTGGCGGTCGTGTAACTTAACTACCTTCCCCCTATTAAGCATATACAATATTGCCTCCTCATACAGCCGAGGAATTTCAGAATAACTAAAATCGTCCAACCGCTCAAGATTTTGTGCAAACCTATCAAGCTCTCCGTTCAGCAGATACCAGGCCATCAGGTACTCAAAAGCCATTCGGTTTTGTCTGTTTTTCTCCAACAGATCCAGCAAAAGCTCCTCATTTATAAAGAAAAGGGAGCGATAATCTTTTTCTGTCATTGAGCGACGCAAATATTGAATTCTATCGTTTGTGACCGGATTACCAGTTTGCTCAAGTCGATTCAGGTAATCACTAGCCCAGCCAGCATCAAACAGGGTTTTATTAAGTGCCCCAAGATAAATCCGAGCGACGTTAATATTGTCCTTGATTATGTTTACCAAAGCAAGACGCTTGAGAATCATAGGACGTTCTCCAAACTCATCCAGAATTGACGTCAGCGCGTGTTCAGCCCTGCTTATAAAACCCAGGTCGATATATGTATCAAATCTCTGCCAGTATCCTGTGGTGCCCTCTTGAGGAAGCAGTAGCAAAGCATCAGGGTGTTGTGGATAAGAGAACATATCGTAGCCCAGTCGGCCGGTATGATACAAAGCCAGATTAGCTGAATGAACTACATAAAAGTTATTAGTCGGATAACGACCAGCAGCCGCAAGTGCTTCCGGCCACATCTTATGAAAGACATAGTAATCAACCTCATGATAGGTTTTGATTTCATTATTATAAGAGTAGAAAACAGCAGCACCTGCGACTACAAACGGGGCCAGCGATTCAATGATATGCCTGAAGTTGTTTTTTCGAAAATACCAGGAAAAAATTCCTTTGTTCAGCCATGAAAATTTGGAACTCCCAGCGATTGGCCGCCAAAATACCAACATCAATGAAGCTAAAGGAACAAGCAGGTAAAGTATATAGACCATCGTTACCATTCGCCTGGTGCTTTTCTCGAACATAACTTCCCATGAATAAGGCATCAACTTGCTAAAAGCATCAATAATACTCACATCAAATACGAGGACGCCTATAATGTATGGAATACTCAAAGCTGATAGCAAATACAGAATGGCCGTTTGCCATCGGCGTTCTGAAACTAATTCGTAAATTGCACAGAGCGCCACGAAGAGCAATTGCGCTGCACCAATGACCGTATACAGGATTACAGACAGAACCAGAAAAACAGTCAGCCGAAAAAGACCGGTTACTTTTTTTTGAGCGTAAAATGTGCCCGACCTTCTGATAGACAGATACAGGCATACAAAAAGCATCGCTACCAGCCACGCCATTGTGGTGGCAAAGTGGTACGTGTATTGATTATAGGTGATAAGCAAAAGTACCGGCGGAACAAAACGAATCCAATATAGACGTGTGGCACTTATTATCTTAAAAAAATAGCCTGTACAAATAAACGTGAGCCAGGCCTGCAATGTTACAACAAAAGCCCCAGCCCATGAATAGTAGAAAAACTGCGATAGAAAAGCCGATAAATATTCGGCAGGTCCGCCCGGATATGTCATAAACTGCCGGAAAAATGCCCAACCACGGAAAAAAGCCGGGAAATTTGAAATCATACCGCCGCTGTGGTAAATAAGGCGGAGGTCCACCTCAAGCCAGAGATACAGATAGAAAAGAATAAAAAAGACGAAACTACGGATTGGCCCGCCAGGATTTTGACTCGATAATTTCTGGGGCGAATTCAGCATCAGTTACCTGTCTATATTTCTACCGGCTGCTGCTATTTTGCGCCAAAAAAAAGGCAAGCTTAACGGATAGTTCTTTGACTGCTCAATTCTTTATAATATTTATCGGCATGTATTATATCACATCTTCTTCTCAAATGCACATTTTATCCGTCAACCTGACAAGATTTCAAACAACCTTTTTGTACTCTGTCTGCCTGGTTAATACCTTTGGTTTCCTCCTCCTCGGAAAAGGTTCAAAGCAAATCGGTTAGAAGAGATGTGTACTTTCGGGCCGGTCCAATGATTACTGTTGGGCGGCTTTTATTGCTTCGGAGAGTTTGAGAGTGCCTTCATATAAAGCTCTGCCGATTATTGCGCCCTCAACGCCCAATTGGGTTAGTTTCTTGATGTCATCTGTTTCTCTTACGCCGCCGGAAGCTATAACAGCTACATCTACTGCCTCGACAACCGCCCTGGTTCTTTCAAAGTTAGGCCCGGCCATCATACCATCCTTAGCGATGTCGGTGTATATTATAGCTGCCAGGGGCAGTTTTGCCGCCTCGGATGCAAATTCGAGTAAAGGCTGCGGATGGTCTTTTGTCCAGCCGTGAGTGGATACCTTAGAGCCTCTGGCGTCAAGTCCCAATACCAGTTTGCCACTAAACTTTTTTGCCATTTCGCTGAACCACTCGAAATCGCTTACGGCCTTGGTCCCGATTATCACTCGCTCAACACCCATATCAAGCAGTTGTTTTATGGATGCTTCGTCTCTGATGCCGCCGCCAACTTCAATTTTGAGCTTTGCAAGGGCTGCTATGCCCGCTATCGAATCAGTATTAACCGGCCTTCCGACTTTGGCACCATCCAAATCCACTATATGCAGCCATTCAGCTCCTTCTGAGATAAACTCCACAGCCTGGTTGACAGGATTATCACAGTAGGTAATCTGGCGGTGATATTCCCCCTGGATAAGCCTGACACATTCACCCTTCAAAAGGTCTATTGCCGGTATGATATACATTTTCGTACCTCTAATCAATTGCTGAAGTTAATTCGCCGGATTTTAACAGATGGCTCTGCTGTTTCAACAACTTTTAGCCAAATATGAATTTAGCAGCAATTTTTTTGGTTTTGGTTTTTCAAATCATCAGCCGGCCCTTACAGACTATCTGTTTTATTTACCGGATGTCTTACAGTATCAATTTTGAGTTTTATATTCTTGCAATTTTGGCCTGTTGAATGTATAGGTTATAAAAATATTGGAGAGGTGTCCGAGTGGCTTAAGGAGCCGGTTTCGAAAACCGGTGTGCCCTTTTAAGGGCACCGCGGGTTCGAATCCCGCCCTCTCCGGTCTCGTAACATAGAAAGTACCTTTTTACGGGCGGCTTTCGAGATGCGTGTAGCTTTAGGACAGTTTAATGCCACAGTAGGCGATTTAGCAGGCAACGCCCAAAAGATGCGCAGTATCTACGCCGATGCGATTACCGGCGACGTTGACCTGCTGGTCTTTCCGGAACTGGCTCTCTGTGGTTATCCCCCGGAGGATTTGCTGCACAAAAAGCATTTTCTAAAGGATTGTTCGCTCACCCTCGAAAAACTCGCTGTTGATTGTCCTGGGAAAACCATAATCGTCGGTTTTGCCGAGAGTTACCAGAATAACTGTTACAATTCAGCCGCCGTCCTGCAAAATGGTCAGGTAAGTTCGATTTATCGTAAGAGCCTGTTACCCAATTATGGTGTATTCGATGAGCGAAGATACTTTCAGCCCGGCACACAGCCGCTGATAATCAGCCAGAGAGGTCTTAACGTTGCTGTTACTATTTGTGCGGATATCTGGAATGTCGAATGGTTGGCAGATTTCCTCAAAGATGCCGGCCAATTCCAAATGGTTCTCAATATATCTGCTTCACCATTTTATATGGGCAAAACCCAGAAAAGGCAGGATATAATCAACAAGTGCGCCACAAAATTTAACTGCGCCGTTTGCTACTGCAATCTTGTTGGCGGTCAGGATGAATTGATTTTTGACGGCCGAAGCTCTTTTGCTGATTCGACCGGCAGGATAATAGTCCAGGCCGAGGCATTCGAAGAAGATTTATTAGTTGCCGATATTAATTTGACTGATGAAAATAAAATCCGGGTCAAACCAGCAAGTGTAAAACGGAATACCAGTCTTGACCCGCTTGATGAAGTTTATCAAGCCCTTGTTCTTGGAACAAGAGATTACACTCGAAAAAATGGGTTTAACAAGGTGCTGCTTGGCCTTAGCGGTGGCATAGATTCTTCCGTTACGGCTGCTATTGCCGCGGCAGCCTTAGGCGCTGAAAATGTCATCGGTATTACAATGCCTTCAAAATTTAATAGTTCCGAGACAATCGCTGATGCCGGTAAGCTGGCGAAGAACTTAGGTATTCAATTTTTAACGATTTCAATCGAGCCGATACTTGAGCGATTTAACGGTTCTTTGGAGCAGGTTCCCGGCTGGGACAGCAAAGGCATTGCCTATGAGAATCTGCAGGCGAGAATTCGCGGCTCTATCCTGATGTCGCTGAGCAATCAGTTCGGCTCTCTTGTACTTACGAGCGGCAATAAAAGTGAAACCGCGGTCGGCTATACCACTCTTTACGGTGACACAGCCGGCGGCTTTGCCGTAATAAAGGATGTCTATAAAACTCTTGTTTATAAGCTGGCTGAACATATAAATAAAATAAACAATCGTCAAATCATACCTGCTGATGTGATAAGCCGCCCGCCCAGCGCCGAGTTAAGTCCTGAACAAAAAGACAGCGATACACTGCCGGATTATGATTTACTTGATAAAATACTCAAAGGCTATACCGAAGAAGACAAATCCGCTCAGCAGCTCATCGAGAGCGGTCTGCCTCGCGAAGCGGTCGGGCAAATTATCCGTTTAGTTGACCGTAACGAATACAAACGAAGGCAGTCACCGCCGGGGATAAAAATTACTCCAAAGGCCTTCGGAAAAGACCGACGACTGCCGATTACCAATCGCTACAGTTCCTGCAACGATAAAACTTAAATTTCACTTGTGCAGGCAGAGTCAAGTCGGTTTGTCTTATACGGCAGTACTCATTTTCGAATGTGAGGCAAAGTCCCTTCCTATTATACATTTTGATACCCATAAATCTATTATATCTCAAAGCGGCAGCCGTTAAAATTAAAGAATGCGCTGGCAAAAATCGACATATAATTATAACCTGTACGCCATACACTAATTTCAGGCGATTTTAATGACCTTAACACTGCGAAAAAAGCTGACGTTGTTTCTGCTGTTGTTTTACTGGGCTGGTATATTTATTCTTGCCCACATACCCATACCGAAACTGGTTTATAAAGCCCAGGTATCCGACAAAGCCATTCATTTTCTTGCTTATCTGATTCTGGCTTTTCTGTTCTGGTTTGCAATGAATCCCGGCAGAAAGGTAAACTGGCGGAAAGCCTCCGTATGGTTTGTATTCCTTATAACGGCCGGCTATGCAGTAATCGACGAATTGCTTCAGGGCTATGTCGGGCGAAGCTGCGACGCGATGGATTTTGCTGCAGACCTTATTGGCGCTTTTACCGGTTTGATATTGTTTTCGTTTTTTACATTCTGGCCGTCTTTTCTCATAGTTACAGGGGTCACAATTTTTCTTTTGACCAATCTTGCAAAAGCAAACCTGGCTGAATTGGTTCCTGTCACAAATTTTGCATTTCACCTGTTTGCCTATGCCCTTTTTAGCCTGCTCTGGATTCAAATTATGTCTCAATATATTCATCTAAAATCGCACAAACTCAAGTGGCTGATAGTCGCATTGGCACTGCCTATAGCACTTTTATTATTTGTAAAATTGTCTTCCATAATTTTAGGCAGAAATGTCGGCCTGCTCGATATAGTAATCTCCGCTGCAGCAATTGCATCTGTCGTTGCCACAATTTTTCTGACAGGTTTATTTCGTCAGCGTTTTACTCATGATTTGACGACCCCTTCATAATGACCTCTTTGGGTTTGATTGGGTTTGTTTTGGGTTTGAATTGGGTTTGTTTTGCCGGAGGGCCAAGGGGCGGTTTATGTTTATAATAGTTTGTCATAGCAGAAGTTATGTTCATTTGGTTATTTAGGGAATTGGGTTTGTTTTGCATAATCCCCTGTTCTGTGCCAAGGTAGTATCATCTCGGGGATGACATTTCCCTTATATATACTGGGGTGGTCATAGAAAGAATCTCCAAATCAAGGGGGAGTTTTAAAAAAGACGCTCCCTATAATTAGATGGACTTGCGCATTTGATACGAAAATACCTACAGTCAACTGCGTTGGAATTTGCTTAACAGCTTGTGATTAAAGCAGTAAGAAAATTTT
>CAZIKS010000033.1:0-22965 GCA_964539795.1 uncultured Pirellulales bacterium | reverse complement strand
GCGGGCCGCATCCGTATCCCACCATAGTAAAACATTTCCAAACCTGTATCGGCAAAGAAGCGCGACAGCAGTGCCTTGACAAACTTGGCAAATTGCCGGATATGGTTGTCGCTTGTGTTGGTGGCGGCAGTAACGCAATAGGTATCTTTTCCGGTTTTGTGGATGATAAGGGCGTTAAGCTAATCGGTGTCGAAGCAGGTGGCAGAAGTGTCAGCGAGGGTAAGCACGCAGCGACTTTGGTTGCCGGCCGGGTGGGTATTCTGCACGGTTCGAAAAGTTATCTGCTGCAGGATGATGAAGGCCAGGTATATGACACCGAATCGGTAAGTGCTGGGCTGGATTATCCGGCTGTTGGGCCGGAACACTGTCTGCTAAAAGATACCGGCAGGGCGGAATATGTTGCCGCCGAAGATGCCGAAGTGCTCGATGCCTTCGAACTGCTGAGCAAAAGCGAAGGGATACTGCCGGCTCTGGAAAGCGCGCACGCACTGGCATACCTGATGAGTCAAAGAGGCAGGTTGTCCCCGGATACTACGGTTGTCGTAAATCTTTCCGGCAGAGGTGATAAAGATGTTTCAATTGTAGAAAAATACCGACCCCTGGAAGGTTGATTATTGATTATTGAATGCAGGAAAAAAATATGAAAACATATGTACAGGTTTTTTCGGAATTGAACAGAGCGGCGTTGATACCGTTTTTTGTGATAGGCGACCCTGATTTCGATACGAGCTTTGAGATTGTAAAAACAGCTGTTGATGCAGGGGCCGATATTTTGGAACTGGGTATACCATTCTCCGACCCGATAGCTGATGGGCCTACAATCCAAAAGGCCGATATCCGAGCGCTGGGCGCCGGAATGAACATGCAAAAGGGACTGGAGTTTATCAAAAAAGTCAAAGCTTATAAAGACATTCCAATCGGGCTGTTGATGTATTACAACCTCGTTTATCAGTATGGGATAGAAAAGTTCTTTAGGGATTTTCACGAAGCAGGTGTTAACAGTGTTTTAGTTGCTGATTTGAGTGTTGACGATGCCGATGAAATCATCGCGCCTGCCGCCTCGGCGGGACTTGATACTGTTTTTATGGTTACACCAATCACCGATACAGAAAGAATGAAACTGATAGCATCCAAAACTACTGGCTTTATTTATGCTGTTTCGGTATTAGGCGTTACCGGCAGTAGAGACAATCTGTCCGATACGGTAGAGGGACTTGTTCGTAAATTGAAGACTCTGACAAGCATTCCTGTTTGTGTTGGTTTCGGAATCAGCAAAACCGAACACGCTGCGGCGGTGGCGGCGGCAGGGGCTGATGGTGTAATAATTGGTTCAAAAATAGTTGCCCTTATCGAGCAGAATTTAACAAGCAAAGATGAAATATTAGCTGAAATTTCAACTTTTCTAAGCGATGTCAAAACTGCCATCGAGCGTCAATCAAATTAGTGGTTTGCCGCAGGAGTTATCTTAACAAGGACGACACCGTGCTCAGGTACTTTCGTTTCGAACGAGCCGTCAAATGTTCCGAGGTCTTTCTGCCGCCACAGGTCACGGACGACTTGTTTGCCTTTAATGCCGAGTTCCGACCATTTCACTTTAACTTTATTGTCTCCAACCGCAATGTTGAACAGCCCGACTGCTTTGGATCCATCTTCCATATCCTTGGCCAAAACTTCAGTGTCTTCTGTCTCTGTCACTGTTCCTGCCTGTTTGCCTAATGGGTCCTGGTTTACTTCCAACACTTCGTCATTGGTTAAAAGGTTCAGAGTGAAATCATCAAGCTTATCAAGAGGACAGCCTAACAGCAGAGGTGCCGACCACAGACACCACAAACTGATGTGCGTGTATTGCTCGTCGGGGCTGAGTCTTGTCGGATGCAGTTTGCCCCAGCCGACCTCACCTACAACAAGCATATCTGGATCGCTCCAATGTCCCGACCCGGTAAATTGTTCCCATTTTCTGTGAGACTCCCAGATATCACGAATTCCAAATGCCCATTGTTCGGATTTTTCAAAATACCCTCGGTCCCAGCCGTCCCTGATATCACCGGTCGTGCGCCAGCAGTTGGCAAGTCTGGCCCAATCGGCTGCGCCATCGAAAGGAGCCGAGTTGGAAAGCGAATATACTATGTCCCTTCCGGATGTTAGCAGAGCATCTGCCATTCGTTTTGTGCTGGTGGTATCGTTCGGATTCCAGTCGTATTTGAGATAATCAATTCCCCATTCGGCCCATTGTTTTGCATCATTTGTATCGAACTTATATTTGCCATGCCGATGGTTCTTGATATAGTTGTCCCATCCTTCTATCCTTTCCCAAGTGGCCTCCTTGTTATCACTTGAACCGCCGATATGACCTGCATACGAAGTTACCCAGGGGGTGGAATATATACCAATCTTTAGGCCGAGTGAATGTACGTAATCGCAAAGCCCCTGCATATCGGGAAATTTGTCATTGGGTAAAATTGCATGCAGTTTCCCACCGCGCCTGGCTTGCCATGTGTCGTCGATATTGATATATGTCCAGCCGTGATTGATAAGACCCGATTTCGCCATAGCTTCAGCCGATGCACGCACGTTGTCGGCAGAGACTTTTCCGGCCCAGCAGTTCCAGCTGTTCCACCCCATCGGCGGGGTCAGGCATATCCTGTCGCCGACAACAATGTTAAACTGACGTTCAGCAGTCCCGAGGGTATTTTCAGCCCGCAAAGTAACACAGTACTTGCCTTTATCATCCACTGAACCGGTAATGTGTCCTTTTTCCTTGTCTAATTTTAATCCTCTCGGCAGGTTTTCTGCTGAAAAAACCATTGGCCGTTTGCCCGTGGCAGGGATGGTAAACAAAAATGGATGTTTTGGTCTGACGCCGAAAATCTTCGCTCCATTAATACGCGGCTTCTCGGAAGATTTCGGAGTCAGGATATAAGGCGCCTTTTTAAGCCGGCCTATACGCTTGGTGCCAACCGCCAGTTCGTCAATCCACAGCGTTTGTGCATGAGGCAAAAGTCCGGGACCAAAATATGGAGTAACGATAAACTGGTTGAATTTCATATTCGGAAAATCGGTTGTGCGGAAAAGAACGTCGTCGTGCTCGATAACCAGTTTGCCGTCAAACCACCCTCGAATATGACCGTCAAGATTAGGCTTGTCGTTCTTCATATCCAGACTGTTCAGCTTGAACATCGCCTTCACACAATGCCACTTGGCATCGTCAAAGAGCACTTCTTTACTGTCATATAATTTACCGTTGTAGCCGCCCCTAAGCTCACCTTGTGTCAGGCCGTGTGGTGCATCCTTGTTTTGAATGTCTGTCGCGCCAAGCCGCAGCTTACCATTGACAGGTTCAATGTAGAGGGTAAGATGACTGGCTGCAGGGCCGTGATAACTGCTGTTCTCGGTAGTTAAGAAATGCAGCATATGAGGGTGGTAAGAGCGGCCGCTCCATCCAAAACCCTCCGAAAGTCTGATGTAAAAGCGAAGGTGTACCACTTCGGTAGGTTCAATGAGATGGCGACTGCCCGACGAACTTACCGGACTTGTGGTGTTGGCCTTCCAGCGATACTCGATACACCCTTTGCCGGCATAGGTGTTCTTCTCTGTAATTTCGAACTTACTGCCGTCATACCAGCCCCGACTGTGCAAATCCCTGTCCTCGTAGCTTTCACTGAAGAACAAACCCTCGATATTATCATCTCCCGCTGACACAACAGTTGCAGGTGTCGTCGCTAATAGTATAAAAAATAAAGTTAAAATCAAAAATAGAGCGTTTGAACTTTTCATAACAACCTCCTAACTCCTAATCATAAAAATATTGTTTGTATCGAACATTTATCTTAACAGGAAAAGCTGTCTTGTCGCAACTTGTTTTTGATTTTAACGGCTTTCGGCCCCTTGATGTACCGGCGCAGACGTACTGATGTGAAGGGCGGTTTAATTGCAGTCTTTATGATTTGTTGATAATTAGCTGTTTATCAATTGGTATGCTCTGATTAGTTCTGCAACGCTCCAGGCCTGGGCGAAACAACCCTTGGGCCTGTGTGGGGCATCGCCATCGAATATCTCACAAATTTGGCCGAGACAGCCGTCTTTTGTCAGATGTTGCATTAATGGTTCGATAAACTCAGCCGCTTTTCTTTTGCCTGTTGGGCTGAAATCATTGACCTTTAAATATGCCTCTACAAAAGGCCCAATCAGATATGGCCAAACTGTTCCCTGATGATAAGCCTCGTCGCGCTGTCGCTGTGGACCAATATAGGCGCCTTTATAACGACTGTCTTTAACATTCAGTGTTCGCAGGCCATAGGGCGTCAGCAGCTCTCTCTGTACCACATCTACGATACACTTCGCCTGCTGAGTTGACAGGGGTGAAAAAGACAGCGAAACAGCGAATATTTGGTTCGGCCGCAGAGTAGCGTCAACCAAACCGTCCGGCAAAACACAATCATTTAAATAGCCGTATTTTTCATTCCAGAATAAGTTACGGAAACTATCCTTAACTCTATCAGCCATCGACTGGTAATGCTTTGTGGCTTCTGCGTCCTGCCCGGCATAAAACCGGGCGATACTGCAAAGACAATTATACCACAGGGAATTGACCTCGACCGCTTTACCATATCTCGGTGTAAAACTATGCCCTTCGTATTTACTATCCATCCAGGTCAACTGTGTTTCCTCATTACCTGCGATTATTAACCCGTCCTCATCTGCACGAATGTCATATGCGGTCCCGTTATGATAAGAATCGATAATCCGTCGGATTGTCGGAAAAAACTGTTGTATAAAGGTTTCCGGATCGCTGCTCGCATTTAAGTAGTGAAAGGCGGCGTTGATAAACCACAAAGATGCATCTATGCTGTTAAAGTAAGCCGTATCACTGTGGTCATCGAAACGGTTAGGAATTAAACCGTCGTCGGCGGCTTGGGCAAATGTAGTCAAAACCGATTTTGCCTCATCGAATCTCCCTGTGCTAAGCAAAAGGCCGGGCAGTGATATAAAAGCATCTCTGCCCCAGTCTGCAAACCAGGGAAAACCAGCTAAAATAGTGGTTCTGTCATTTTGGCTTGTTTGCCGTTTGGTAATAAACTGGTCGGCAGCTAAGCAAAGTATCTCATATTGACTCTCTTGCTTTTCGCTTTTAGCTTTTCCGTTTTGGTTGGCAGTTTTACGCTTTATACTTTCCTGATGGCTTTGCAAATCTTTGCAAACCGTCTCAAGCGTGGTTTTCTTCAACTGCTCAGGATTGTATCGGCTGCTCAAATTGGCATAAAAAACAATTCTGCAGGGTTCTTCTATCAGACGCTTAAAAAAACCAGGTGTCCATAAATCTTCGGTAAAGTCTTGGCCTCTTCGCTGGTCGCAGCGGTAAAGAAAATTGAACCACCACTGCTTGTCCTTTTCAAAATTCATAGACGGACAGTTCAAAAAAAGTTCACAACTTCCGGGTGTATCGTGACGTATCACCAAACCTCCGTCAATATGAGCCCGACAGATGTGGGCATAAGACTTTTGAAGTGAGTGAAAATCTCTCAAGCCGATAAAAGGTCTTAAAACAAATTCCATTGCTTCCTCAACATGTGTAAAATCATACACGACAGCGATGGTGTCGCTCTCCCGACATAGATATATGGATTTAGCCATCTCAAGTTTATTTAGCTGATAATCAAAATGAACCCCGATATCGCGGCGGAATCGTTTAATGTAACCGAAGCCTTCGGGCGCGAATTTGTCCGGAAATTCGAAAGTTGAAAGATTAAATACTTCTCCATTGAGTATCACCATTTCCAGACAGTTGGATAGCGCCATTATCCTGTCCACGGGAGGATGAAGCGAACCGACGAGCAGACCGTGATATCTTCTTGTATTGCATCCGATAATCGTCGATGAGGAATATCCCCCCCTGGTATTAGTCAATAGCCACTCTTTATTTAATAACTCCTCAACACTTTTGTCGTATGTTAAAACGGAAACAACTGTAGAACTGTCGGTTTCTTGTAATGTCAGCACAAATTTACTCCAAAACATCCTAACAAGGTTAACTTAAAACCCCGGAATTGATATCTTTAACCTGCCGTTTGAGTTTGCACATCGGCGGTGTTTTTATTTTGTGATATTCCACGAATCTTGGCCCCTGTTGACGTCTCTGAACAGCGACTCTGAAGATTGTTCAGTACATTCATAAAGTTTATATAAGAATCATAAGGTGAACCATACGGATTAAAGTATTTATGTACGTCGCCGTCGGCGAAATATTTTGTGCACATATAATAAAAATGGTCGGAGGTCTGTAATCTTCGCCAGTCGGCCATAATTTGTTCATCGCCTGCTTTTTTTATTTTCTTCTCAAGCCGATAAATTTCATGAAGGGCGTTGGATTGCATCGGATTTCCAAGCCAGGCCGACAGGTCTCTTTCGGTGTCCGCCCAGCTTATCAAATGCGGCACGTCAACTGTTCCGACCGGCTGATAACTTTGAACTATCTCGCTGGGTGTCTTGAAATCATTGTCTGGATGTTTTAAAATCTCTTCCGGCAGATGCCTCATGAAATCAAATATTCCCGTATCCGCCCATTGATGCTCACCTAATGTCTCATAATCCATAAACAGGTTGACAACATAACCGTTTCCGTTGACATCGCTTATCCATCTGGCGAACTTCTCTGCTGTCAAAGGCCATTCCGACCAGCCGCGGTTAGAAAACCTGAACGCAATATCATCACTGAGAGAATAGTTTTTTAGAAGAAGCTTAAGCTTGTCGCAGCCCTGGGGGTGATATACGAAATTGGGGCTTCGGTAACCAAGAATATGGTCGGCGCCTTCGCTTATTATTCCGTCGAATCGGTTCATAGACTCGATAAGGCAGGCTAAATTGTTATTATATATTAGCTCTGTATTTCTGAAAATCCTCGGTTTTTGGCCGAAATAGTGTTCTATCACTTCGGTGTGTTTGTTTACCTGCTCTATAAATTCTTCACGCGAATATAAAAAACTCAAACTATGATAATAGGTCTCCGCAAGAAACTCCACACACCCGGTCTGTGCCAAAGCGTCAAATGTGCTCATAACCTCTGGGGAAAAAGTTTCCAACTGCTCAAGTAATACACCCGTTATGCTGTATGCTATCTTAAATCTGCCGTTCATTTTGCGTATCATATCCAGAAGGAGTCGATTGGCCGGCAGATAACATTTATTGGCAACTTTCTTGCATATGAAACCATTATTATAGTCGTCAAAATAATGCTCATTTTTGTCAAATACTGTATAGTGCCTCAATCGCATCGGCTGATGCACTTGAAAATAGAAACATACCGAAGCCATAAATCAAATCTCGTATTTTATTATTGTTCTTTGTGTTTCGTATCCCGCATCAAGACTGACGGAATACTTTTAACGCTTTCACGTCAGACGGCAACAAGTGTTTCTTCATAAATCCTTGCGCACTTTTCGGCCGAATCCTTCCACCGCAGCTTCCTTACTTCGAAGTTACCGTGACTTTGCAGTGTTATTTTCAACGGGGGGTATCTCAGTACCGCTATAATCTTGTTGGCAATCTCATTGACGTCCCAGAAGTCAACTTTCAGAGCATGCCTCAAAACTTCGGAAACACCGCTTTGCTTGCTTATTATCACAGGCACATCATTTTCCAGAGCTTCCAAAGGTACCAGGCCGAAAGGCTCAGAAACCGAAGGCATTACAAAAAGGTCTGCCATTTGATATATCTTCTGGACGTCTCCCCCCCGCAAAAAGCCTGTAAAGAGAACTTTACTTCCGATACCAAGTTCTGCGGCCATTTCAATTGCTCTGTGCATCATATCACCGGAGCCAGCCATAACAAATTTTACATTATCTATCACTTCAAGGACTTTTTTAGCAGCATGAAGGAAATACTCCGGCCCTTTTTGCATGGTAATTCGGCCTAAAAACAGCACAATTTTCTCATCCTTGTCAATTACACTTTGCTCAAAAGGCCAACTGCCGCCGCCGTTGTGTTCCACTCCGTTATGTACCACCTCGACTTTATCACCGCTTATGCCGTATCGGCTGATTATGATGTTCCGCGTTAGGTAGCTCACAGCGATTACTTTGTCTGCTGCATGCATACCCCTGCGTTCAATATCATAAATCATCTGGTTGACGTGCTCCCCGCTGCGGTCGAATTCCGACGAATGAACGTGCACGATTAAGGGTTTTCTGCTCATGGCTGCAACTGCAATTCCTGCTGGATAGGTCATCCAGTCATGGGCGTGCACAATGTCAAAATCTTCATCCGCGGCTAATTCGGTTGCGATTGCTGCGTAACGGTGGATTTCAGTATACATATTGCAGCTATAGTCCATCCCACTAATGGCTTGGTCGGTTAGGCCGATTTTGCCGCTGTGTATTTGTTTTTGTCTCAAAGTTTCTTCTATTTGCTGCTGGTAAGCCTCAGGTGTTGAATACGGCTGTAAAGGTGAATTAATTGCACGAAAGGTAACATTTGTCAGATTTCTGGTCTTAAAAGACGCTGCCGATGCCAGGCAGTGGGGGCTTAGGAGTTTAACATGGGTTGCATATCTGCTATCGACCATTTTCGGTAGAACAAATGTGATTTTGATGCCAAGCTGGTTCATCGCTTTGGTAAGGCCGTAGCAAGCCGTACCAAGTCCCCCGCTGATAAATGGGGGGAATTCCCAGCCTAACATGAATACCTTCATATCACCCTCTACTGGTTCCATGATGTAATTGCTTTCCACATAAGAGCTTATATTATAGTTATTTAAAATCTAATATTACAAACTGTCCCTTACCGATACTCTTTCGCTTGGCTTGCTTAATCGAATTATATCTTTTTATGCAAGCACCTGGCATCAAGCACTTTGTCGGCAGGAAACTGCTCTATCTTAATTTTGAACAGGCAAAAAAAAATACCATATTCGCTTTTAACGCTATTATAAAATCGGTTTTTTCGGCGAAATTAGTTCAATAAATTTCCATAAAATGAGAATATGATGCTGATAGCTGGGTTTTTATAGGGCTAAAATTGAATATTTGCTGAAACGTGACATTTGCAAAAAAAAATACTCTCCACACATATAGTTAAGGGCAGATAACTAATAAAAACGGCAATCAAAATCCATGGTGACCAAAAATGTGATTAATAAAATGGAGAAGCCGTCCCACAGAGCAGATGTGGAACGGCTTGCTGTGAATTTTACTATCGCAGACTTAACTTATTTAATCAAAAGAAATTAACACACAGGATGTTTACAAATCCTATGCCTTGACCGTACTGCGACGATTAGCCTTCGTTCGGGCAATGGCGGCATCAAGCATACCGTAGACCTTATCACTGATTGCCCCAAGTGCGTCCGATGATGTCATCATCTTTTGGCTCTTAATGTAGGCTTTAACTTTGCTTGCTACAATTAAAGACTCTTTTTGCTTTGCCATTGGTAGAAATCCTCCATGCTAAAAAATAAAATTCTGGTACTCCGGCGCCAAACCATTGAAGCCGGCACATTCACGATGTGCTGTAATTACATACAAACAACACAATTTGCAACAAAAAAATCCTCTCAGATGCTAAATTTTTGCATTTATAGCACTTTCAGCCGCAAAATATTCACGATAATCCGGTTGACAGGTAATATTTTTCTATCAGATATTGATTTTTAGTAATTTAAGTAATTCCCAAAGACTATTTTGACGAAAATAGTTGGGCAAACAGCGTAGTATAAATATATATTTTGATTGATGGGGTCCGTTACGGAGAAATAAAATGGCAAAACCTCCAAAAAAAACTCGGGAATCGCAGACTAATCTGCAGGAGCTTGGTGTCGTTACTTTAACCGAGGATATCGAACAGGCCAGGGAATATGAAACTCTGCTCAAAAACAATGATATTCCTGCGATGATAAAAGAACAACACGAATCAATGGCTGATAAGGGCTTTGCTGTAATGGTTCCGGAAGATTATCTTGATGAAGCACACGTAGTAATCGAGTCGCAAAACGCATATGATGATTTTTATGATTTTGCATCGGAAGACGAAGATGAAAACGAGTTCGACGGCGACTTTTTCGATGACGACTTTTAATCCCTGGTAAATGCCATACAAAATTGCACCGGAACACTTGTAACTGTCAAACTGTCCGAAAGCTGGTAGCTCAGACGGTGAGAAAGCAAATGGAAGAACAAAACGGCACAGAACAATGGACGGGCAAAGAACGCAGAAGAGAAGTTGTTGACAGGCGTTTGGGGCTGGACCGAAGGCGAGGTCCCGGAAGACGAAGAAGTGATGACCGAAAAGCCGCCGAGGAGGGCCACTTGTCAGACGAACAGTTTGAATTTCTCATGGCCATCGATGAGTATAAAAGAAAAAATGCAAAGCACTTTCCAACCTGGACCGAAGTCCTTGAGGTAATAAAGGCACTTGGTTACCGCAAAGTAGCTGAGCCACAGCCGTTAGAACCATTCAAAAAAGAAGAAGAAAAAAGCCATGTGGTAAAGTAACTTGACCTTTGCTCTCTCCGTATTGTGCCCAAGTCTCCTGGATGAGCAGTCCTTCATTGTATAAAACATAGAGCAAATCAAAAACACTTCGAGAACAAATTCTTAGCCCCGCAGGTTCATAACTATTGAAAAAGCCTTGATATACAGTATTTTGTTGGTAAACTTGCAGCAGAAGCTGGACGATACGAGACTGAGTGACTATAAGAACGAAAATATCACGAAAGGCTCGAAAAATGACAGAATATTCAGTAAGTCCGAATGGCCGGAAGTTTCCTGTCCCCCAACAGGACGAGTACAATACAGAATTTAAACGCATTGAGCTTCTGGCAGAAAAAGCACGCGCCGAAGGTAAGGAAATCGTCGTAGTGATGGGGGTTGGTTTTGTCGGTGCGGTTATGGCTGCTATCGTTGCAGATACCGTTGATGAGAAAACCGGCAGTTCCAGTAAGTTTGTCATTGGCTGTCAACGCCCCAGCATACGAAGCTATTGGAAGATTCCTTTGCTTAACCAGGGCATTTCACCGGTAAAGGCCGAAGACCCTGAGGTCGAGCCGATGATTGCAAGATGTGTACTCGAAAAGAAGACTCTTGTTGCTACATACAACAGCGACTGTCTCAAACTGGCTGACTGCGTTGTCGTGGACGTTCAATGCGATTACAGCAAACAGGAGCTTGGAAATATGCGTACAGGCAAAGCAGAAATGAAGGCCCTGGAGGCGACAATAAAGACCATCGGCGAAAAGGTATCACCCGAATGCCTGACATTAATCGAAACAACCGTCGCGCCTGGGACGACCGAGTTTGTAGCCTGGCCTATTATGAAAAAAGCATTTGCTGCGCGCGGTATAGATTCGGAACCTTTGCTCTCACACAGTTTTGAACGCGTTATGCCCGGCAAGGAATATGTCTCGTCGATACGGGATTTTTGGCGTGTCTGTTCAGGTTGTAATGCCCAGGCGAGAGAGCGTGTTGAAAAGTTTCTTCGAGAAGTGCTTAATACCGACCAATTTCCCCTGACAGTCATGGACAGACCAATAGAATCGGAAACCACAAAAATCGTCGAGAATTCTTATCGGGCCGCCACACTGGCGTTTCTTGACGAGTGGAGCCTGTTTGCCGAACGTAATGGGGTGGACCTGATTAAGGTTATCAAGGCAATAAAAATCAGACCTACTCACAGCAATATCATCTTTCCCGGCCCGGGTATCGGCGGATACTGCCTCCCAAAGGACGGCGGGCTCGGTCGATGGGCATACAAGCATATTCTCGGCTTCCGTGACGACATATTCAAGATAACAACTATGGCCATTGACATCAACGATACACGAGGTCTTCACGTTGCAACATTGACCAGGGATGCCCTTAGAAATATGGGTAGGCAATTAGTCGGAGTCCCCCTCTTGCTTTGCGGCGCAAGCTATCGACAGGATGTTGCCGACACCAGATACAGCGGTTCGGAAATAATCGTTCGAAAATTAACTGAAATGGGAGCTGAAATGCGTGTGCACGACCCATACCTTGAACACTGGTTTGAGTTGGAAAAACAGGATACATACCCGGCGCCGGGGCATTCCTGGGCACGTTTTTTCCGCAATCAGGATGATTTGGTAAATATCCGTGTTCAAAATTATCTGAAGGACGCTCTAAAAGGTGTACAGGCTGTCATATTAGCTGTGCCGCATGCACCTTATTTAGAACTTGAGCCCGACAAAATAGTCGAATGGGCCGGAGCGCCTCTGGCGGTGATTGACTGCTTCGGCATATTAGACGACAATAAAATACGCCGATATTTCGAACTCGGTTGTGAAGTAAAAGCCTTAGGCAGAGGACATATACAGAGGATAAAAGAAGAAGTTAGAAAAATTACAAAGAATGAGACATAAAGTGAAATTTGAGATATGCAGATGGATATTAAGAGCAAACGAATAGCCGTTTTGGCGCCGGTTGCGTGGCGGACACCACCACGGGCCTATGGCGCCTGGGAGACTGTCGCAAGTAACATTACAGAAGGCTTGGTCGCTCGCGGCTGGAAAAACATTACACTTTTTGCCACGAAAGAATCCATAACAAAAGCCAAACTCAAAGGATGGGTCGAAAAAGGCTATGAAGAAGAAAAAACTCAAATTCCGCTGGTCTCGACGTGCCTTCACATTTCCAATGTTATGCAACTGGCTGACGAATTCGACCTTATTCATAATAACTTCGATTACCTGCCCTTGACTTATCTGCCATTTATAAAAACGCCGATCCTCACCACTATCCACGGCTTTTCCGACCCAGATATACTCCGCGTTTATCACGACCACAAAGACAGTTACTACGTTTCCATCAGTGATTCCGACAGGGACCCGGGTTTGCCTTACCTTGCAACCGTTTACAATGGTATCGACCTTTCCAATCTCACCTTCAGGCAAACGCCGGGTGATAAACTTGTCCATTATGGACGCATACACCCCGACAAGGGAACACATTTAGCTGTTGAAACCGCAAAAAAATGCGGAATGGACCTTATAATTGCTGGAATAATTCAGGACCAGGATTATTTCGACACCCTCGTCAGGCCCCACATAAACGATACATCAATTCAGTTTATTGGACCGGTTAATCCTGTTCAGAGGGACGCTTTGCTCAAAGAAGCTTACGCTGTCATTCATCTAAATACCATCCCGGAGCGATTCGGACTGGTTATGGCCGAATCAATGGCTGCAGGTGTGCCCGTAATTGCGATGGATTTAGGCTCCTGCCGAGAGGTAATCGAAGATAAAGTAACCGGCTATCTGGTCAATAATGTTGACCAGGCCGCAGAAGTTGTCGGAAAAATCGACAGTATCGAACGTAAAAAGTGCCGTCAGAGAGTTGAGGAAAACTTTACTATCGACTGTATGGTCGCAGCTTACGAAAAAGTTTATGACCAAATCTTTCGGCGAAAAACTCAAAAGAAATAAGCTGTTACACTTAGGTAACAAATGGTAAAAAAATTTGTAACACGCTGCAAAAATAACCCCATCCTGACAAAGGATGACATTCCTTATGCAGTCCAGACGGTTCATAACGCCGGTGTTACAAAATTCGACGGCCGATATGTAATGCTGTTTCGCTCGCACATCGATACTGGCCGTTCAATAATTGGTCTGGCTAAAAGTGAGGATGGTTTCAATTTCAAGGCAGCGCCAAAACCTTTTATGGTTCCTGGTAAAGAGCCGGTTTTTTCTGAATATGAAGAATTTGGCGTCGAAGACCCGCGCATTACCTGCCTGGAAGGTGCTTACTATATAACATACAGTGCATACTCAAAACATGGCGTCCGAATTGGATTGGCTAAAACGACCGATTTCGAATCGGTCGAGAGAGTTGCTTTTATTACACAGGCTGATTACCGAAATACCGTTATTTTTCCCGAAAAAATCAATGGCAGATACGTCAGGCTGGATAGACCTCATTCGCAAATCAGTCCTTGGTCTATTTGGGTAAGTTTTTCGCCGGACCTTCGACACTGGGGCGATTCAAAACTTGTTATCAAGCCGGTTCAGTACCATTGGGACCAAATGAAAATCGGACCCGGTGCACCGCCAATTCGTACCGACAAAGGGTGGTTGAATATTTATCACGGGGTTTTTCCTACAATGGACGGCTGTGTCTATCGCCTCGGTGTTGCCCTCCACAAACTTGACGAGCCCGAAAAAGTTCTCGGAGTCGGAGACCGCTGGATTCTCCAGCCGGAAGACCCGTGGGAAATTGTCGGATATGTACATAATGTGGTCTTTACCTGTGGTGCTGTGCCGGAGGAAGATGGAACTTTGAAACTCTATTGGGGTGGCGCAGATAAAGTAATGTGTGCCGGTACTGCGGTAATTAAAGAACTTGTAGAGTTGTGCCTGATCGATTCCCGGCCGGCAATATAAAAAGCCCGTCGAAAAAGAAAACTTGGATTTAAGTTGTTTACCTGCTAATGAAGCAAATACTTGAAAAAGATTATGTGCTCTTGATTTGCATTGTTCTGACTCTGCTCACTTTTGTTGCTTTTGAAAGGGTCAGGCATAATGAGTTTGTCGATTATGATGACGACACTTATATCACCGAAAACCCGCACGTCTCAACCGGCCTGACACAGGAAAATATCTCGTGGGCTTTTGCTTTTACAGAAGAAGGTCACGGCGGTAACTGGCATCCTTTGACTTCTCTCTCACATATGTTGGACTGCCAGTTGTTCGGACTAAGACCCGCCTGGCACCACCTGACAAATTTATTTCTTCATATCATAAATACTTTACTGCTGTTTGTGGTCTTAAAGCGAATGACCGGATCTCTCTGGCCGAGTGCTTTTGTTGCTGCGGCTTTCGCTCTTCATCCACTTCATGTCGAACCCGTTGTCTGGGCTGCTTCGCGTAAGGATGTTTTAAGTACCCTGTTTTGGCTTCTGACTATGGCCGCATATTTGCACTATGTCAAAGCCCCTAAGGTAAGTCGATATCTATTAGTCCTCTTGAGCTTTGCACTTGCTCTTATGACCAAGCCGATGGTGGTAACTTTGCCGTTTGTATTGCTTCTTTTGGACTACTGGCCCTTGCGACGCTTTAAGAACGGTGCATTGGATTCTCTTGCAGCAGCCTCCGGAGATGACAAAAGCCCAACGGATAAAAAAATTGCGGCTTCTCGTTTAGTAGCCGAGAAACTCCCTTTTATTGTTCTGGTAATCATTTTATCCGTAATAACTCTTCGGGTGCAGAGCAGTGCTGGGGCGGTACAATCTATGCCCCTAACTCAGCGTATGGAAATCGTAGTTATCTCATATTGCCGGTATCTAATAAAAATGGTTTGGCCGGCCAAACTCGCTGTTTTGTATCCGTTGCCGGTTGTCGTGGACAAAGGTTTCTTGGCTGTCAGTCTTATTGTCCTTGTTGCCCTTACTGTAATGGCGGTTTACTACAGACGGTGCAGGCCGTGGTTTTTAATGGGCTGGTTGTGGTATTTGGGGACACTCGTACCCGTTATAGGAGTGGTTAAGGTTGGCGTCGCGGATATAGCCGACCGCTACACTTACCTGCCCTCAATCGGTTTATTTATCATTGTTGCGTGGGCGGCGGCAGAACTTTTCAACCGCTGGCGTAATGCTAAAGTCCTCCTTACTGCATTGGCTGTAGTAATTCTCTCGGCTTGGACTGTACGTACTTGGTTTCAGGTTGCCTACTGGCGAAACGATATTACTTTATACGAGCATACATTGGACGTTACGGAAAATAATTTCGTCATCCACCATAATCTTGGTGTTGTATTAACCGACCAGGGACGTCTTGAAGAAGCCGCTATACAATTTAGGCAGGCATTGAAAATAAATCCCTACCTTTATGACGCACACAACAATCTCGGTATGATACTCTTCGAACAGGCTAAATATGATGAAGCTGCCGCACATTTCAATGAGGCGCTCCGGCTAAAACCGGACCATCATGATGCCCGACAAAATTTAGGGATTCTTTATGTTGCACAGGGAAAACTTGAACAGGCCGCAGAACAGTTTCAGGAGGCTTTGCGGCTCAAGCCCGATTGGCCCCAAACCCATAACAAACTCGCTGTTGTCTTTCTCAGGCTGGGAAGATTAGACGACGCCATAACTCACTATGAGTATTCAGTAGAGCTTGACCCCAACCAGCCTGATGTACATAAGGAACTCGGAATGCTTTTTCTCCGGCAGAGCGATTTTGAAAGGGTCATCTTTAATTGGCAAAAAGCATTGGACCTTCAGCCTCAAAGTATCGAACTTATGAATAATCTGGCCTGGATAGTAGCCACGAACCCAAATCCACGGTTCCGCGACCCTCAAAAGGCCGTTAGCCTTGCCGAAAGAGCCTGTGAGATTAGCGGCTATCAGGTACCCGGTTCTTTGGATACTTTGTCTGCGGCCTATGCCGCAGCTGGAAGATTTTCCGATGCTGTAACTACTGCTGAAAAGGCTTTGGATTTGGCACGGGCAGCGAAACAGCAGCAGCTTGAAAAGGACATTCAAAAGCGTCTTGATTTATATAAAGCTGGCCAGCCATATTACGAGTAGTGAAATTACCCTAAATGAATATTACCAAATCAGAGCTATACCTTGAGCGGATGAATAAAGCGCCGAAAAAACATCTTACTTTTGCCCTATGTTTGGTTCTGGCATTGTCCACCATTGCAATCTATTGGCAGGTGCACAGATTTGACTTCGTCGATTATGATGATTATGAATATATTACATTAAATCCGAATGTTAAAGCCGGACTGACGCATCAGGGCATTATCTGGGCCTTTACTACAGGCTATGCCGCCAACTGGTTTCCGTTGACATGGCTTAGCCATATGCTCGACTGTGAATTATTCGGCGTTAACCCGGGCCGCCACCATTTGACTAATATGTTTCTGCATATAGCAAATACACTCTTACTTTTTATCGTACTAAAGCAAATGACCGGTGCCTTCTGGCAAAGTGCTTTTGTTGCAGCTGCATTTGCCCTGCACCCCATGCACGTCGAATCCGTTGCCTGGATAGCCGAGAGAAAAGATGTGTTGAGCATGTTCTTTTGGATACTGACTATCGCCGCATATCTGCGCTATGTCAGGCAGCCGAACAAAACCTGGTATCTCTTAACAATGCTGACTTTTGCAATGGGCCTTATATCAAAGCCGACCGTTGTTACCTTGCCCTTTGTGCTGCTGTTGCTGGATTATTGGCCTCTTGGTCGTCTTACCAATACTCAAACTCTTCAAAGTTCTAAACACCCGAGCCGCGAAATCTCCAACAGTTTTTTCCAATGGCGGGTATTTTATACCCTGGTTTTAGAAAAAATCCCCTTCTTTGCCCTTTCACTTATCTCATGTATTATTACCTTTTTTGTTCAGCGGGCAGGTAAGATGGTGGCCGAAGTCGGAGACCTTCCTGTAATGTCACGAATTGCGAACACTTTTGTCTCGTACATAGAATACATCGAGAAAATTATTTGGCCCACCCGCTTGGCGGTGTTCTATCCTCATTCCGCTTTAGGCCGGATGTCTGTATGGCCGGTTGCTCTCGCAGTCTTGATTCTGCTGGTTATATCCGTTTGCGTCCTTCGCCTCACTCGAAGCCGTAAATACCTTCCAGTCGGCTGGTTTTGGTATCTTGGAACTCTTGTCCCTATGATTGGTCTGGTTCAGGTCGGCGGGCAGGCCATTGCCGACCGCTACACTTACATACCGGCTACCGGCTTGTTTATTATCGTTGCCTGGGGATTGCCGGACCTTCTTGCTCGATGGCGATACAGGCTCATTTCTCTGACCGTTGCTGCCGCTTTATTAATTTCGGCTATGATGGTATGCACCTGGCGCCAGGTTGCTCATTGGCAAAATAGCTATACTTTGTTCACTCACGCACTGGCGGCAACCGGTAATGATAATTTTGTAATAAATCACATGTTGGGCAAAGAACTTTTTAAACAAGGAAAGTTTGAAGATGCAATCCACCATTATGAACAAACGCTGAGGCTTCGCCCGAACCATTTTGACACGCTCAACAATCTGGCCGCTGCTTATTATCGCGTAGGCAAAATAGACCCGGCCGTTGTCTTTTGGAAAAAAGCCCTGAAAATCAATCCGAACCGCCCCGATGTATATTACAATATGGGCGTAGCCCTCACTAAGCAGCAAAAACTCGACGAGGCTGTTCAGCATTTCACACAGGCCCTGCGCCTAAATTCCGGCCTTGCCGAAGCACGCAAAGGTCTGGCAAACGCTTTCTTCCTTCAGGGTAGGTTCCCCGAAGCTGTCGAACAGTACCGATTGCTCATTCGAATTGCACCGAACAGTCCCGACCTCTGCAGTCGCCTGGCTTTTGCGCTCCTTGAGCAGGGCAAAATTGACGAGGCCGTCGCATATTTTGAACAGGCTTTGCGACTTGCCCCTGACAATCTTGAGCTTATGAATAATCTGGCCTGGCTCATAGCTACACACCAGAGCCTTGCTTCCCGCGACTCTGAAAAAGCGATACGCCTTGCCACACGTGTCTGTGAGTTTAGCCGCTACCAAATCCCCGGTTCTTTGGATACTTTATCCGTGGCTTACGCCGCCGCTGGAAAATTCGACGAAGCCGTTACTTTTGCTCAAAAAGCCCTCGAATTGGCTCGCTCCGCCAAACAGGAAAATCTTGCCGCCGACATTCAAAAGCGTCTGAATTTATATAAGGCCGGCCGCCCTTACTACGAAAAGTAACATTGCTCCAGACCCTCTTCATCTGAGCCTTTGGTCCATAAGCAAAATCACTTTTTCGTACTTTTCCGCAGACAAAGCTTCTTTCAATATCTTGCCTACCTCCCACATAGCTGTCCGCTGCGTTGTATGTGTAATAATAATATGTTCGTTTTCCAGCTTTTCCAGCAGCTCTGTAAATTCGTCGATATGCATATGCTTGCCCGCCTCCGCCCTTGGAGCGTGTTCAACCTCATAGAACGTACATTCGGCAATCAGAATCTTGCTTTTGGCAATATACCCCAACTGCGAAAAATCGACATACTGAGTATCGCCAAGGTATGTAACAATCGGAATTTCCAGCGGATAGTCGATTTCAACCCCCTGCTTTTTTAGCTCTACGATTTGTGGCCCCTTTAGCTTGGCATACTCGGGCTTAATTTTTTTTCGCTTTTCGATTACACTGTAGCCAACCGAGCCTTTGCTGTGCTTCGTTGGAAACACCCTCGCAAATAAATTAGGCTTTATTTGGTATTCGTCCCCTGGTTTTACCCCGACAAGGTTCGCCGGAACTTTATTCCCGTCCAGCACGCCCCAGCCGTCGATTATTTGTCGCATCGGGCCGAGTAAATTTTCCGGCGCAAGAATTGTCCCTGCCGATTGACCGCAAAAATTCCTGTGTGAAAGGTAGTATGCAATCCCCGCCGCATGATCCATATGGCCGTGTGTCAGAAGAATATTGTTGATGGAAATAATCTGGTCCGGTGCCTTGCCGATGTCGAAGCACACATCTAACTGTGGTATTGCCACAACGGTTTCTTCGCCCGCCACCGAATACCCCACCACTTCCAGTTCACCTATCTTGATATGTGCTAAATTATGACTGGCCATTTAATATTGACAATTGACTGTTGATTATTGACAATTAACTCTTCAAAGACAAACCGCAAAACTGAGTAAATAGTAAATTGTAAATACGAAATAGTCAATTAAAATGCCTGATAAGCGAACACATAGAGGCCCGCATCCAGCCGATGCAAAATTATTTGCCGCTGATAAAATCTCTGATTTACGCAAAGCCGTCGCCGATTTCTCGCTTTTGTTGACAAAAGGCTATGCCGAAAAAAGCGCTCTAAAGTTGGTCGGCGACAGGTTTTCGCTTACTCAGCGTCAAAGAATGGCCGTTATGCGCACCGCCTGCTCCGACCGTCAACTCGATGTCAGAACAGGTAGTCAGGTCAAAATCGCCGACCTTGCCGCCAGTCCTGTTGCCATCGATGGATATAATGTCCTGATAACTATCGAAGCGGCTATCAGCGGTGCTTGTATCTTCAAAGGCAGGGACGGCTGCTTCAAGGACTTGGCCAGCATACACGGAACATACCGCAAAGTTACCGAGACAATACCCGCCGTACAGCTTATAGGCCGGTTCTTAAAAGAGACTCACATAGAAGATTGCTTATGGCTGCTCGATAGTCCCGTCTCAAATAGCGGCCGATTAAAAACACTCATCGAAGAACTCGCCGCTGAAAACAACTGGAATTGGCGGGTCAAACTGACAATAAGCCCCGACGCAGAACTCAAAAAAACCGATTTAATTGTCGCCACCAGCGACGGCGTCGTCCTCGATGAATGCAAAAGCTGGATTAATCTCGCCCGTGAACTCATCGAAACCAAACTCCCCCAAACCCGCCTGATAGATTTATCACAAATTTGACCATTTCTGCGGTTATTTTCCCGTTTTTTTGCCACGTTTTTGCTCCTTGCGCATTTATAATAGTGATGATAGTTGATACTGACTTGAAAGTTCCGGAGAGTAACAATCAGCGCTGATAAAATTGACAACTCGGTTGACGGCCGGCTGATAGCCGAGGCCCGCAGCGACCCTGCAGCCTTCGCCCGGCTGTACCGACGACATTACGATGCCGTATTTCGTTATTGCGTGCACCGGCTTTTCGAAAGGCAGACTGCAGAAGACGTTACATCTACCGTATTTCTAAAGGTTGTCAAAAATTTTAACAGCTTCCGGGGCTCCGAGCGGAATTTTCGAAACTGGCTGTACAAAATCGCAACCAATGCCGTCAATAAGCATCTAAGACAAACCGCTCGCCGCAGCAGGCTCTTAAAAACCGCCGCCGAGCAGGTAGGCAGCCAGAATGCCGACTGCAAAGCCGCAGCCGATAAGTCAACTGAGAAAATGGCTCTTTTGAAACAGGTGATGCTTACTTTGAAGCCGAGGTATCAAACCATCATCACATTGCGTTTCTTTGAAAATTTGAAATTAACCGAAATTGCTGAGATGCTCGGTTCCAGCGACGGCACCGTTCGAAGCCAACTGGCAAGAGCGCTCGACAAAATGCGAAAGAAGCTAAATGCCGCCGAAACTGTTCAGCCCGCAGGAGGAATGAAAAATGAGCGATAAAGAAAAACAATTTGGAAATTTTGTCCGTGACATCAGCTTCGATGATACGCCGGACGTTAATCATCGCGACAATCTCGAACACCGCCTCCTCGCTGAAATGACCAGAAAACCATCTCGGCAAATCAAAACTTGGAGAATAATTATGAAAAGTAATATAACAAAATTAGCCACAGCAGCAGCGATAATCATAATCGTGGTACTTGGCATAACTGTTGTAGACAAATCGGTTACGCCTGCATATGCTATCGAGCAGACCATTGAAGCAATGGAGAACATGACGACGGTACATATGTTCTGTAGAAATTGGGATAGTGACGAATTTGAAATGTGGATGGAACTCAATACAGAATCAGGTTTTCCTGATTATTGTTATGCATATTGGCCTGACTATGAGGTAACTAATATATCTACTCCAACCGTCTCTTACCAATACGAAAAAAAAATGAATCGAGTGCTGGTCAACAAAGGCAGACTTTATCATTTTGACATTCGATTCGATAAAATGTTTGAAGACTTGCTCAATGCAGCTAAAGAAAATGAAGATGATGTAAAAATCTACAGACAAGTTAAACCTGGTTCAGGTGAAAGTTTGATAGTTGTCGTTTATGAGGGAAACAAAGATACTACCTGGAAATTCTTTATAGACCCTGAAACAAAACTTCCCGTCAGGATGCATTGTCTCAAAAGCAACCAACCAGGAATGTTTGTCAGAGACATTGATGAAGTATATTTTAATGAAGAATTACCGGAAGGGATTTTCGAATTCCAAATCCCTGAAGGTGCAACGGTTACAGATATGGATGAAGCAACAAAACTTTTGTCTGACCCTAATTATGGAATCTCTTCCGAAGGCTTGACCCAACAGGAAGCTGCCGAGAAAATTGCTTCTGAATACTGGCAGGCCTTAATAAATATGGATTTGGAGAAGGCAAAAAAAGTGTATCCTTCAACAAATACAAATCGTACCGAGGAAGAAATTGTCGCTAAATATAAGGAATTCTTTGGAGATAATATGCCTGTTGAACTTGTTGAGATGGGTCAACTGTATGTGGAGCATGGTTGCGGAATTGGAAAGGTAATGCCTTGCATAGTAAAATTTGAAGATGCAAGCCTCAAGGAGTTTAAGATTATAATCAAATTCAGAGATATAGACGGTGAAACATCATGTGTCATTGCTGGCCATTATGGGTACCCAATTGAAGTGGAATAAAAACCGAGAAATTGCCGCGATTGTATTAAAACGCCGCTGGGCGGTAAGCCCGGCGGTGTTTTTTTACGTAAGAAGAAAAACACAAACCGCATTCCCCGCTGTAATTTGCCTTCCTTTCCCTTGATTTGCCCCTCGGAAGCTGTATAATTGTGTCGAATTTTCTGATTTCTTTTTTGGAGATAAACAAATGAGGAATAAATCAATTCTTATACTAACAGTGCTGCTCATTACAGCGCCGGCCGCACTTCAATACGCCGCCTCACAAAAGCCCAAAACACCTCCGGTCCCCGATGCCGATATCATCCGTGACATTGAGTACATCCCCGAAGGCCACCAGCGCAATAAGCTCGATTTATATTTACCCAAAAACGCCCCCGACTCAAAACCCCTCCCCCTAATTGTTTGGGTTCACGGCGGAGCCTGGCTGGGCGGCAGCAAGGACAACTGCCCCGCCCTTCGGTTTCTGAAACAAGGCTACGCCGTCGCAAGCATAAACTACAGGCTAAGTCAGCACGCCATTTTCCCCGCCCAGATACAGGATTGCAAGGCAGCAATCCGCTGCCTGCGTGCAAATGCCAAAAAGTATAAACTCGACGCCGAACGCATAGGGGCGTGTTGCCCAAATACTAAACCAATAACTTTCAAAAAAATATAAAATACGT
>CAZIKS010000032.1:0-23508 GCA_964539795.1 uncultured Pirellulales bacterium | reverse complement strand
AGCATCGGCTGGTCGGTGCAGGCCCACTGGATAGCCAGCAGAGAGATGCCGATGCCCCCCTTCCAGTTCCAGAATCCTTCACTCGGAACCAGGTTCAGCAAGCTCTGCCGTCCTGTTGCCGTCAATATCTGCTCCATTCCCTGCCAATAGCCGACCGTGTGCATAATCATAGGGATCATCACTAACGCGCCGCCGAGCAAAAATACAAACTGGATGACATCGGTCAGCGCCACAGCCCACATACCTCCTGCCATTGTGTAAGCGATGGTTACGACACCGAAGAAAAGAATGAATATGTGATAGGCGGGGCCGGTATCGTCAAAGCCTGTTATGACACAGGCAATCTGAGCGGAAAGATAAAGAATACACCCGAGCCATGCACAAAACCGCAATGACCAAAGCACCGCTACCAGCGACTGCAGCGATGAGTTGTACCTTCGTCCCAGCAATTCCGGGATAGTAGCGATTCTAAGTCGGCGCAGAATAGGAATAACGAAAATCCCCGCAAACACCAACGCCATCATCCCTGTCCATTCGTGCCATATAATCGACATACCTTCGCGATAGGCGTAGCCGACATAGCTTTGGAAATTGTAAAGGCTGCAATTGGTAGCCGCTAAAGTCGCTACTAAAATAAATGGCGTTAACTGTCTGCCGGCTACGCAAAAATCATCCGGTTTTTTTATCCATTTATGAAAATAAGAGCCGACCCAGATTATAACTGCGAAAAAACAGACGATGATTGTACCGTCAATCCAACTCAAAGCTGTTGCCGCTAATATGTTCTGCACAAAAAATATATCCGTAAGTATTATTAGGCATTTTGAAGATACGGGGTGACACTTCCGACATCACAACGCCTGTATCAAATTCTTATTTAATAGTAAATTATTGCTGTTTACAAGAATTTTTATGCGGAAAGAAACTTCCGTGCATTATTAACGATACGAGTTATTTCTTTGTCTAAATCATCATCCAGAGGTTTTTGTTGATATGTGCTAAGCAGTTCTTGTACCCTGGCGGGCAGTTTGTCTGCAATGTTATGCCGGCCGGCCTGCTGCCATTGCGGCCAATATGAGCGGTCAAGTATGGTCGGCATCCATAACTCTGAACGGAAATGCTCTACGGTGTGCATCTGGTCGATGAAGGTGCCGCCGGGTCCGACCTGGTCGATGACATCGGCTGCAAGATGCTCATCGTCAACTTTGAAGCCGCGCATTATCCGCTCTATGTATTCAATAACTTCGTGCTGGAAGACGAGCATTTGAAGACTGGAGGCCTGGTCAACGCCGGCAATGCCGAGATGACCGAATATATCGGAGCCGGCTAATGCGCCCATCAGCAGGGTTGCTGATATCTCCAGGCCGGCCTGGGCGTCAACACATTTGCTGTCCGTTAGCCCAACGTTGGTATAAACAGGCAGTCCGTAATGTTTGCCCATTTGTGTTGCAGCCACCGCCATCAAGCCCTGTTCGGGATTAGCGAATATCATCTGTGTAGTTTTCATATCGAATGCGTGACATATACCGCCGAAACAAACCGGCGTTCCCGGTTTAATCAACTGCACAACGCAAATGCCGGCCAGGACCTCAGCGGTTTCCTGTGCAATGGTGCCGGCAAGGGTGACAGGTGCGCTTAAGCCGGCTTGAGCCATCGGGCCGATAGATACCGGGAGGGGGACTTTGCAAGTCTCAAAGAGCAGGTCTATACCGTTATTGTCAAAGCGAAGCGGGCTGATTGGTTCCAAAAACGCATACGACAGAGGATGCTGGGCCAACTGGTCGGTCGAACCGGCTACGGCAGTAAAAAGTTCGACCAGTAATTTGGCGCTAGGCCGATTGTAAAACCAGAAGGTAATGGGTTTGGTAGTTGTGCGAAGCAGTGCCGCAGCAACTTCTATGCAGCGATAAGAAATGTCAAGCTCATGGGGGTCGGCCATCGCTCCGGCTATGGTAATCTGCGGCAGAACGTCGGCGAGCCTGGCTGCACAAACAACGTCGTCAAGAGTGGCGAAACGGCGGGTACCATCAGGTTCGAGCCAATGGGCCTCGCCGGCGATGGAGTTGTAGTTTCGCTGTCCTAATCCAAAGGCGGCTTTTTTTGTATGCTCGCGGCCGTAAACAGTAAAGGTCTTTCCGGCAGTGGCGAGGCATTGGTCCACAAGCTGTGAGGGTATCCGAACTCGCCCATTGGTCTGGTCAACCTTGGCGCCGGCTTCGACAAAAAGCTTAATCATTTCCTTATGAGGTACCAGCACACCTGTATCCTCAAGTATGGTGCGGGCCGCCTGGTCTATTCGGGCGATATCGGCTGTATTTAATACTTTCAACCTGATTGTCATAAAGAAACTTTTATAAGTCTTTTGCTTCCGAGTTTAACTGAGGCACTAAGCTTTTCGTTCAATAAAATACAAATCGTTCAAGAAAATAACAAATTTCTCTGACAAATACAACGAGCTCTTGACGAAAGAGGTAAAACCGATTAATATTTTAGTAACCGCTGCGGATGTGGCGGAACTGGCAGACGCGCAGGCTTCAGGTGCCTGTCCCCGTAAGGGGGTGGAGGTTCGACTCCTCTCATCCGCATTTGCCTTTTTATTGGTAGTATCAAGCCTTTTTACATCACTATCGGGGAAGTATTCAACTATTTAACGGAAATCCTTCTCACAGGCCGATAAATAATAATAAAACAAAGGTTAGCTTTGTCGAATTCCAGCCGGCTTGGTGCCGGGCGGTATTCGTACGACTTATAAGAAGATACTATGATTGAGATTTCCCAAAATCTTGAACAAATGGTGTTGGAGTTAAGCCCGGCATTTTTAGTGGGAGTTGGGGCAGGCTCTGTTTTGGCAGGACTTTTCATCTGGCTCGGTGGATTGGGTTTTAGGAAATTTCTCGTAGCGATTGTGGGAGCCTTTGCCGGTGGTATCAGTGGTTTTTTCATAACCGGGCGGAATGCTGTGTTAGCATTGGTATCGGCTGGGTTTGGTGTGGTTATTGCACTGGTACTTGAAAAGATATTTATCACAATAATGGCGGCGGTTTTGGCGGCGGTTCTGGGCTTTACCGTCATGGGGCGATTATGCGTTGGACAAGCGGACAGTTTGAAACAAGCCTGCTCAGAGATGCCTTTGTATAGCTGGGTGATAATATCGGCACTGGTAATAATTTCCATAGCAGCGGGATTTTTCTTCCGGCGTATAATTTCAGCTCTTTGCTTTGCGGCTTTTGGTACCATACTTCTTTTTGCAGGGATGATTTTGCTGCTGTCGTACAAAGGGGCCGAACCTATAAGTTATATTAATCGAAACCTGTCGTTTTACGGTATGGTATTTACCGCTATGGTGGCTTTCGGTGCAATTGAGCAATTGTTGCTTTGCCGGTTCGCTAAGAGTAAAACAAAAAGAGCGGAAAAAGCAAATAAGAGTGAGCAGAAGTCCAAAAAAGAATAGTCGAGCTGGCGGTGCAACTAAGTCGTATTAAGGGATTGAGCAGAAGAAGATTATTCTTTAGAAAAGGTAGTCAAAGAAAAATAAAGGAGAAGAAAACAATGGACAGTGTTACTATCCTGGCCGAAACAGTTGAAACAACAACCCGCACATCACCATCGGAAGTAGTTCCAATCGACGTAATCTGGGCACAAATCACGTCTCTGGGCTTTCTCGAAGCGTTGACTTTCATATCTTTTGGTGTGGTATGCCTTTTTTATGGGTGGCGGGTTTTCAAGATATTAGTAATAATCAGCTTCGGGTTATTAGGACTGATTTTGGGAGTAATGGTAAGTGAGAAATTCATCGGAGAGAAACAACAGCTTATAGGCGGCCTGGTAGGACTTGGGCTGATGTCGGTTCTTTCTGTGCCTTTAATGCGATGGGCAGTGAGCATATTGGGTGCAATCGCAGGCGCTGTACTTGCGTCAGGGATATGGTACGCCTGCGAATTAAACGAACAGTATATTCTGGCCGGTGCGATTATCGGGATTGTTGCCGGCGGTATGATATCTTTTATCATCTTTAAAGTTGCAGTAATGCTGTTTTCCAGCTTGGGCGGCAGCGGATTAGTAGTGGCGGGAGTGCTGGCGATTTTATATCAATATCCGGAAACAACAACTCAAGTGGAAGAATTGGTATTTACTGCAAAATGGTTTTTGCCAGCTGCCCTGGTAGTACCGACAGTAGTGGGCATAATGATACAAAATAAATTCGTCAAAGGCTCACAGGAGTGGAGTGTCTAAAAGTTCATGTTTTTTTGGGCTGGTTGTTTAACATCGCCGGTATGTACATAACCGGCTGAAAAACCTCTATACAATCATAAAAGGTCTTTCAAACTGCTGCTAATGGATTTTGTCCTTGCAAAATCGTCCTCGCGGCTTTAGAATCCCTGGTTCGCTGCAGGAGCTCTTTGCACCAAGTGTGTTAGTAATATCGCCAAATATGGGAAAAAACGGTGTTTGAGACATTAACAGAAAAATTTAATTCGGTTTTCAAGTCGCTTTCCGGCCGAGGCAGAATCACCGAAGCCAATGTTTCGGATGCTATGAGAGACGTCCGCAAGGCCCTTCTGGAAGCGGATGTCAACTACAGCGTTGTTAAAAGCTTCTGCAAGGATGTTACACAGGCGGCCATCGGCGCCGAGGTGATAAAAAGCCTGCATCCGGGTCAGGTACTGATAAAAATCGTCAACGATGAGTTGACTCGACTGATGGGGCCGGTTGACACCAATATTTATTTTGTCTCACCCGGGCCCACAGTAATTATGTTAGCAGGACTGCAGGGTGGCGGTAAAACCACCACAGTTGCAAAACTCGGTAAATACCTGGTCGCAAATGACAAAAGACCACTGCTCGTGGCTGACGACCTGCAAAGACCGGCTGCTATAGAACAGTTAATTGTTCTTGGAGAGCAGTTAAATATCGATGTCTATAGCGAACAAAGCAAAAATGCGGTAAAGGTCGCCCAAAACGGTTTAAAGCACGCCCGTAAGCAGGGCCACGATGTTGTGATACTTGATACCGCCGGAAGACTGCATATCGATGAAGATATGATGTCGGAGATATCCGATGTGGCCAAGGCGGTTAAGCCGCATCAGATTTTTTTAGTCTGTGATGCGATGACCGGCCAGGATGCGGTCAATTCGGCCAAAGAATTCAACGAGCGTCTGGAACTGGACGGTGTAATCCTGACCAAGCTCGATGGTGATGCCCGCGGCGGAGCTGCGTTGAGCGTAAAGGCAGTTACCGGAAAGCCCATCAAGTTTATCGGTGTCGGGGAAAAGCTGGACAAGCTTGAAGAATTCCACCCCGACCGGATGGCCGGAAGAATCCTAGGGATGGGTGATGTCGTAACGCTGGTCGAAAAGGCCCGGGAGCAGTTCGATGCAGATGAAGCGGAAAAACTCCAAAAGAAAATGGCAAAGGGCAGTTTCGGCTTTGATGATTTTCTGAAGCAGATGCAGGCCTTGAAAAAAATGGGCGGGATGAAAGATATGCTCAAAATGATGCCCGGTATGGGCAGCCAGCTTGGTGATATGGACTTTGATGATAAATCAATCAATCGAATCGAAGGTATCGTACATTCGATGACCCTGCAGGAAAGGCAGGACCCGGATATTATAGATTCGTCGAGGCGAAGACGTGTTGCCGCCGGATCCGGGGTGCAGCCCAATGAGGTTTCCGGCCTGGTAAAGACTTTTAAGCGGAGCAGGGATATGCTGAAAGCCTTTAGCGGCGGAAGACTTGGCGGGCTTAAAAACCTGC
This sequence comes from uncultured Pirellulales bacterium, assembly GCA_964539795.1. Classification (GTDB taxonomy): domain Bacteria; phylum Planctomycetota; class Phycisphaerae; order Sedimentisphaerales; family Anaerobacaceae; genus CAZTKW01. The sequence continues at coordinate 17,754 of CAZIKS010000032.1, read as the reverse complement.
TTTCGGGCGGTCTTAATATGGAAGCATTAGGCAATGCTATGTCGGCAGGGAGAAAAATAAAACAGCGTTCAAAACGAAAGAGAGTCATAAGAAGAGGAGGGAAAATAAAACGGCTGAAAAGGTAAAAATCTCGATTGAACAATACCTGGAAAAATTAGCTGGGTTTGCCGGCAGTGAATATGGTAATATGATAAGAAACCGGTTCACAGACATAAAAGGCAGCAGTGAACTGGCAATGCTTGCGGCGCCTACGGCTGAGGAATTAGAGGAATTGAAAAAAGCGGTGGCGATAATGACACCGGAAGAAAAGGCAGCGGCAGAAAGCCTTAGCGACGAGCAAATACAGAAAATCGCCGCAGACGCCCGGATTGACCCGGCGAACATGGCGATTTTCATAAATGGTTTTGCTTTACATTGTAAACGAGTTTCGTGATTTGCACAGGGCAGGTCACGGGAATTGATTATAAACAAGTATCAAGGAGACAATTATGGCGGTAAAGTTGAGAATGATGAGGATAGGGAGGCGGCATAGGCCGTTCTTTAGAATCAATGCAATAGATTCGCGCACACCGCGCGACGGGAGAATCCTCGAAAAACTGGGCCATTACGACCCAATTGAAAAAGACCAGGCAAAGCAGATTGTTCTGAACATCAAACGAGTAAAATACTGGCTCGAAAACGGGGCGACACCTTCTGATACGGTATCAGAAATTCTGCTCAGACTTGGTATAAAACATAAATATGCTGAAGTTCAGGATGCCCGCAGAGCGCGTGCGAAAGCCGTAGCCCGTGCTAAAGGTAAATTCTTTACAAAAGCTGAAAAAATAGCCGCTGAAAAGTCTCTTGAAGCAGACCAAGAAAAAGCGAAAGCTGAGGCTGCGGCCAAAGCCGAAACTGATGCAAAACTCAAGGCTGAAGCTAAAGAAGTCAAAGAAAAAGCTGAAGTAGAAGTCCAGCCGGAACCAGAGGTTGAAGCTGAGACGAAAGCCGAAACCAAAACAAAAGAAAAAGCAGAAGCAGAAGCAGAAGCAGAGGTAGAAGCAGAAGCAGAAGCAGAAGTAGAAGCAGAAGCAGAAGCAGAAGTAAAAGCGGAGACTGAAGATAAATCCAGGGCTGAGCTTGCTGACGAGGCGGAAGTGAAAAAAGAAGAAACTGATTCGAAAGAAAAGACAGACAAAAGTGATGAGAATTGATTGTCTAACGTTTTTTCCTGAGATGTTCGAATCACCCCTGAGCCACTCGATATTAAAGAGGGCTCAACAGGCAGGCATAGTTGAAATTGCTCTTACCAATATAAGAGACTTTACTGCCGACAATTATAAGAAAGCTGATGACAAACCCTACGGTGGCGGGCCGGGTATGGTTATGATGCCCGAGCCGGTATTCGATTGCTTCGAGTATGTAGAAAAGCCGTCACCAGAAAAAGGGCACGTTATCCTCCTGACGCCGCAGGGCCAAAAGTTCGACCAGGCAAAAGCAGTGGAGCTAAGCAAAGAAAATCGGCTGATTCTAATCTCCGGCAGATATGAAGGGTTCGATGAGCGGATTCGCATTGGTCTGGGCGCTGAGCAAATCTCGGTGGGTGATTTTGTTTTAAGCGGCGGCGAGCTGGCGGCTATGATAATCATCGATGCGGTGGTCAGATTATTAGCCGGAGCTCTCGGCGATGAAGACTCAGCCAAAGATGATTCTTTCAGCGCCGGTCTCCTGGAGTATCCGCAATACACAAGGCCGGAAGTTTTTCGTGATATGAAAGTGCCTGATATTCTATTAAGCGGCGACCACGGGAAAATAGCCGAATGGCGGCGTGAGCAGGCCCTGGAGCGAACAAAAAAATGGCGTCCCGATTTGCTGGAAAACAACAGCAAGGAATAAAAATGAAAAATCCGAATCGGCGAGAATTTCTTATTCTAACTGCCGGCGGAGTTGCAGCAGCGGTGGTTCCTTTTGGTGGCTGCGAAGAAGAGTTAGCCGGACGAACAAACAGCACTGTAAAACAACCTAATATCATTTATATCCTGGCCGATGATTTGGGTTATGGCGATTTGGGCTGTTATGGCCAGAAGACCATCAAGACCGTCAACATTAACCGGATGGCAGCTGAAGGTATGCGTTTTGTGCAGCATTATGCAGGCAGCACTGTTTGCGCTCCTTCCCGGTGTTCTTTGATGACCGGCCTGCACACAGGCAACGCAACTGTCCGTGGAAACAGCGGCAAAATCGAAAGACGCGTCCCCCTTAAGACGTCGGATGTCACAATCGCCGAAATGCTTAAGCAGGCCGGGTATGCTACTGCGCTGGTCGGTAAATGGGGACTCGGAGAGGAAGGTACCACGGGGATTCCAAATAAAAAGGGCTTTGATTATTTTTTCGGTTATCTAAACCAAACTCACGCACACAACTATTATCCCGCCTTCCTGTGGCGTAACAATAAAAAAGTAACACTGGGCAACGAGGTCGTCCGGCCGAAGTCCGGCTATGCCCAATCGCATGGCGGTGCTTCGACCAATCGCCTCGATTACTCACACGACATATTTACACGAGAAGCTCTCGCCTTCATCGATAAAAACAGGCATCGGCCTTTCTTTTTATATTTAGCCTACACAATTCCCCATGCCAATAATGAGGCAGGGATTCTTGACCGGCACGGTATGGAAGTGCCCGATTATGGCATCTACAAAGATAAAGACTGGCCGAAAGCGCAAAAAGGTCACGCTGCAATGATAACACGAATGGACAGGGACATTGGCGGACTCCTGGCTAAGCTTAAGAAGCTTGGCCTTGATGAAACTACCCTTGTAATGTTCAGTAGCGACAACGGCCCGCACAGAGAAGGTGGCGCCATGCCCGAATTCTTTCATAGTGCCGGAACTCTGCGAGGCATTAAAAGAGACCTGTATGAGGGTGGTATCCGGGTGCCTATGATTGCCCGATGGCCGGGAAAGATAAAACCCGGTTCGGTCAGCGAGCACGTCTGTGCATTCTGGGACATATTACCGACCTGCGCCGAGCTGGCCGCTGTCAAATCCCCGGAAAATATCGATGGTATCTCTATGGTTCCCACACTGCTCGGCCGGGTCGAACAACAAAAAAAACACAAATTCCTTTACTGGGAATTTCACGAAGGAGGTTTCAAACAGGCTGTGAGGATGGGCGAATGGAAAGCGGTACGCCTGGGGCCCGGTGAGCCGCTGGAACTTTACAACCTCGCTGAAGACGTAGCAGAGAAGCAAAACGTAGCTGCTCAGCACCCTGAAGTTATTGCCAAAATCGAAACTTATCTCAAAACCGCAAGGACACATTCGCCAAATTGGCCTGTTTGAAGGAGGAAACGATGACTAATAAAGGTCAAATAAACTGACAAAACTTTGTTGCTGCAATGTTATATACATTGCAGAAGAAAGGAGGTTTACGATGAGTGATGACCTGGACAGACGCGATTTTCTAAAAGTTATAGGCCTGGGTGCAGCAGGTGCAGCGGCAATAGGAACGTGGGCAGCGTCGTCAAGTTCCGGTGCGGCTGTGAGAAAGCCGATTCCCGGAATGGGTTTGCGAATAGGTGCTGCGTTGAAAGTCAAACCCGTTCTCGTCTATAACATCTATCAAAGAAAGCAGGCTGTTTCCTGGCGCCCGTGGGGAGGATTGCACAACCAGAATGATGTAAACAAAGAAGCCGGAAATATAGAGGAGGAGTTGAACAAACTCCGGTCAGAGGCGGACTTTCCTGTCGAGGTGTTGCCGTTGGCGAGAGTCAATAGTGACGAACAGGCCAACGCTGTAAGAAACAGCGATTGTGATTTGATTTTAGTTTACGCGGCGAGTGGGTCACAGAAGTGGCTCGAAAATCTTGCTGCTTCAGGGAAGCCAGGCGTGATGTTTCTAAGACACGACTCCGGACCGGTCTATCTGTGGTATGAAATTGCACATCCCCGTTTCCTGCGAAAAAATGGTGACGAGTTTAAAGAGTCCGGAATGGGTCTCTGGGACGTTGTGGTTGACGATTACGAGGAGGTTCTATGGCGGCTGAGGGCGTGTTACGGTCTGAAAAACACTTTCGGTACGAGAATTGTCGCTATTGGTGGTGCCGGTGGATGGGGCGACGGCCATAAGATTGGCCCTGCCAAAGCAAAGGAAATCTGGAAATTCGACATAAAGCCCGTCACTTATGAAGAACTTGAACCGATGCTCAAAAAGAAAATGGCCGAACAAAAAGCTCTTGAACGAGCCAGCCGGCAAACCGACGACTACCTCGCTCAAAAAGGTGTGTCTTTACATACCGATAAGAGATTCCTTGTTAACGCTTTTCTGCTTACCGAGCTATTCAGGGAACTTATGGTCAAAGCAGACGCACCTGCAATTACAGTCAATAGGTGTATGGGAACAATTATTCCTATGGCTCAGACCACCGCCTGTATGCCGTTGAGTTTAATCAACGATGAAGGACTGATGGCTTTCTGCGAATCGGATTTCGTTGTCATTCCCTCGGGAATTCTGCTGCGTTACATCTCCGGCAAGCCGTCTTTTTTAAATGACCCGACTCATCCTCACGATGGTGTCACTACCTGTGCCCATTGCACCGCTCCCAGGAGAATGAACGGCAGGGATTATGAACCGGTCGAAATCCATACGCATTTTGAGTCGGATTATGGCGCTGCTCCTAAGGTCAATATGAGAACCGGGCAAACCATCACAAATCTCATACCCAATTTCAGCTCTACTAAATGGCTGGGATTCAGAGGTAAAATTATTGAACATCCGTTCTACGATATCTGCCGTTCACAAATCGACCTTGAGATTGAGGGAGACTGGCGGAGACTGCTGGAAGATATGCAGGGATTCCATTGGATGACCTGCTATGGTGATTACCTGCGCGAGGTCGGCTACGCCCTCAAAAAAGTCGGAATACAATGGGATAACCTAACCGAGGAAAGAAAATGGAAAGCTTGAATCGAAGAGAGTTTCTGATCCTGGCTGGTAGCGGAGCTGCGGCGGTGACATCCTTAGGCGGGTGTAAAGGTGGACTTGTCAAAAACAAAAACACAACAGCTGCAAAACGACCTAATATACTTTGGATTAGCACCGAGGATATAAGTCCCGACCTCGGTTGCTATGGTGACGATTATGCCGTAACGCCTAATATTGATGCTTTTGCGAAGCAGGCTGTGCGCTATACCAATGTCTATTCACATTCAGGGGTTTGTGCTCCGACGAGGTCCGGCATCATTACCGGTATGTACCCAACCACCATAGGCACCTGCCCGATGCGCTGCAAGGGTGTACCGCTGGCCTATGTAAAGTGCTTCAGCGAATACCTCAGGGCCGCAGGCTATTATTGTACAAACAATGTAAAGACCGATTACCAGTTTGACCCGCCGCTGACAGCATGGGACGAAAACAGCCGCAAAGCGCACTGGCGGGGCAGGGCTAAAGACCAGCCGTTTTTCGCCGTCTTTAATATTACCACTACCCATGAAAGCCAAATACGTAACAGAAGCGAAGGATTTCTGAAGCGGTTAGCGAGCCTAAAGCCGCACGAGAAACACGACCCTTCTAAAGCTACCCTGCCGCCTTACTATCCCGATACGCCGTTAGTCCGCGAAGACTGGGCTCAATATCACGATATCATTACACTTATGGATAAGCAGTTTGCCGACATACTCAAGCAGCTTGAAGATGACGGCCTGGCCGATGACACGATTGTATGGTTCTGGGGTGACCACGGACGAGGATTGCCGAGGGCAAAACGGTGGATTTATGATTCGGGACTTCTCATCCCGCTAATCATAAGCGTCCCGAAGAAATTACGAAAGGTCGCAATGCCGAATAATCCTGGAACGGTTCAGCCCGGCAGCGTAAACGACGACCTTATTGCATTTATTGATTTTGCTCCGACGATGCTTTCACTGGCTGGTGTGGAGATACCGGCTCATATACAGGGCCGGGCCTTTCTCGGCAGCCGCAAAGCTGAGCAGCGTCAGTACATTTTCGCCGCACGAGACCGGATGGATGAAGCTTATGACATAATTCGAGCGGTGAGGGACAAACGTTTCAAATACATTCGCAACTATATGCCGTACCTGACCTATGGGCAGGACATCGAATATATGAACATGATGCCGACAATGCAGGAAATGCGCCGCCTCAACGCAGAGGGCAGACTCGTCGGCCCGCAGAAACAGTATTTCCTCGAAACCAAGCCCATAGAAGAACTTTATGATACACTCACCGACCCGCACGAGGTCAACAATTTGGCCGATGACCCGAAGTATAGTAAGGTGCTCAAGAGGCTGCGCAAGGTGCACCAGAAATGGATGAAAGAAACCTGCGATGTAGGACTGATTCCAGAGCCTGAATTTGACCAAATGAAACGGCCGGGTGAAAAATATCAAAATACCGCAGAACCGACATTTAGTGTGATTGGTGGAAACGACACCTTTGTTAGAATAAGTTGTGCTACAGCCGGTGCATCAATCGCTTATAAGACAAATTCAGAGTCCGGACCTGGCTGGAAACTATACACAAAACCTGTGATGCTAAAACCTGACCAGATGCTTATTGCTAAAGCTTGTCGAATCGGTTTTAAAGACAGCAATGAGGTTAAATTTAAACCGGGCGACAAACAATCGGAAACCAAACAGGCAAACCAGACAGAAGAAAATATACCTCACTGGAAAGACCAACTGAAGAAGACTGACTTACTTAAACGCCTGCGTTCAATCAAGTCTTTGGATGGCTTGGGCGAAAAAGCGGTACCAAAATATTTTGAGGCATTGAGGGACAAGTACGGCTCAGTTCGTTACTGGGCGGTTGTCGGCCTAAAGAATAATTGTAATACAGACCGTCAGCGCAAACAGGCAAAACAAGCAATTGCCCAACTCCTCCATGACCCTTCGCCAATTGTCCGTATTGCTTCAGCCGAGACAATGTGCAATTGGGACCAGCAAAAGCAGTCCCTGGAAGTACTTGTGGAGCTACTCCAAAACGAATCAAGGTCTGTTCAACTAAACGCAGCCATTGCATTAGACAGAATTGGCGAGAAGGCCCGGCCCGTAATAAGCCATATCGAGGCGGCATCAAAAGACCCGGATGAATATGTGCAGAAAATCGCACGCCATACTTTACGTTACCTGCAAAGTTATTAATAGTCACATTGTTGTAGTTAAACTGGAAGAGTAGAAAAGAATAGAGTAAAATAACATCCGTTCAGGTACGCCTTTTTTCTAATAAGTTCAGGAGGTTATGATGGTTTCAATGCGAAAACTTTTGATTTCATTGCTAATTGTTTCTTTTGTGCAGGGCATATCCACTGCACAAAGCGATTTTCAATGGCAAACAGTCTCTCCTGAAAGTCAGGGCCTTTCCACCGAGAAGCTAAATGCTATGCAGGATACGTTGGCGGAAAAAGGCACTAAAGGGGTTCTGGTTATAAGAAACGATAAAATCGTATATGAATGGTATGCGCCTGGACACGGCGCAGACCGCCGCCATTACACGGCTTCGCTTGCCAAGGCATTGGTGGGGGGTATGTCCCTGACATTAGCATTGAATGACGGCCTTTTGAATGCTGATGACCCGGCCTGCAAGTATGTTCCCGAATGGAAAGAACATCCGCAGAGGTCAAAGATAACCATTCGTCATTTGGCGACGCATTCATCCGGTGTTGAAAACGCAATACTAAGTGATGCAGACCGCGCCAAAGCGAAGGCAGAGGGCCGCACTGTAAGTAACGACCATATGACACTTCCCGGCTGGAAAGGCGCCTTCTGGCGGAAAGAGCCGGACCCATTCACGATTTCCCGCGACCAGGCGCCGATTATTTTTCCACCCGGGGCAAAATACGACTACAGCAATCCCGGTATGGCAATGCTGGCTTATGCCGTTACCGCTTCCTTAAAAGGCACCGAACATACCGACATTCGAACCCTTCTGCGCGAGCGCATTATGAAACCAATCGGCGTTGCCGATGACCAGTGGTCTATCGGATACGGCAAAACATACGAGGTGAACGGATTGGGCCTTGTTGCCAATTGGGGCGGCGGAGAATATACGGCACGTGCGACAGCGCGGGTAGGACGCCTGATGTTGCGAAAAGGCAATTGGCAGGGAAAACAGCTTATCAACCCGATGTGGGTCGAAGAAGTGGTAAAGTACGCCGGAACACCTTTACCTGACAGACCCAGCGGAAATCCAAACCCAGCTTCGGGATTGGGATGGTACACAAATTTTGACGGGGCATGGCCGAAAGTGCCTCGTGACGCCTTTGCCGGGGCCGGCGCCGGCAATCAGGTTTTGCTGGTTGTTCCCAGTCTTGATTTGATTATTGTCCGCAATGGAGCGAACCTCTTCGATACAGAAAAAGGTGAAGGCTTTTGGGGCGGTATAGAGAGATATTTGTTTAATCCGGTAATGGAATCTATCACTACAAAAGGCAAAGCCGAAAAAGAGGATCGACAATCGGCCCAGCCTTACTTTTGGCCTAAAGATATGCGCGGAATGAATGTGATTTGCAGGTGGATTGATGAATCCGACATTGAGCACCTTGCCCAAAACTGGAAGGCAAATTCAGTACGAATATGGGCCCGGCAACCGATGGAGACACTCAAAGCGGACGTCGAACTTCTGCGAAAGCATGGGCTCTACGTTATCATTTGTCATCAGCCACCCGACTGGCGCAAAGACCTTGATATATTTTGGAATAGTCAGGAAAAACAAAAAGAATACATTGACTGGTGGGTGCAGGTAGCAGAGATGTTTAAAGATACCGGAGACGGCATAGCTTACGACCTTATGAATGAACCCCACGACAGTATGATGAAGGTATGGAACAGCCTGTACCCGGAAATTGCAAAAGCCATTCGCCGCGTTGATAAGGTCCACCCGATTGTATTGGAACCTCCGGGCTGGGGGTGGCCTTACGGTTTCAAAGAAGAGCACGACTTTAAGCCAATCGATGATGATAATACCGTTTATAGTTTTCATATGTACGACCCTATGGACCTGACCCATGTACGCAAAGAAGGAATGAAGTACCCCGGTAATGTTGATGGAAACTATTGGGACAAAGAAACCATTCGCAGCAGGCTGCAGCCGGTACTGGATTTTGCCCGCAAACACAACGTTACCGTATGGTGCGGAGAAGTTGGCTGTACCCGATGGGCTTACGGCGCTCAGCAGTATCTGAAGGATTGTATAGATATTTTTGAGCAAAACGGTATTGGATGGAGTGTATATTCCTATCGTGAGTGGTGGAACAATATGGACTACGAAAAGGACCCGTCCAATAAATCCAGAGATTGTCTGCGCAGCGAAACTGAAATTGTTAAAATGTTCAAAGAATATTTTTCCCTCAATCCACCGATAAAAGCCGCTGCCCTACCCCCGTATCCGGCAAGTGATGTAATTACAAAAGCTGAGTTTGCCCCGGCATCTTCTATTGTTCGCAAGGCCGGCGGCAGTGACAACTGGCCGATGACCTGGGCCGACGACGATAATCAATACACAGCTTACGGTGACGGCTGGGGATTCGAACCTCGCACAGAGAAAAAGCTCAGTGTCGGTTTCGCAAAGATTATCGGCTCGCCAACTGATTTTCAGGGTGTTAACATCCGAACACAAAGCGGTGAACGGCTCGGGGATGGGAAAAAAGGCCCCAAAGCCAGCGGTATGCTTATGGTCGATGGCGTCCTTTATATGCTTGCCAGGAATACCGGCAATTCGCAGCTTGTCTGGTCAAAAGACTACGGCAAAACCTGGACATGGTGTGATTGGAAATTTACCACCAGTTTCGGCTATCCTACTTTTCTGAACTTTGGCAAAAACTACGTCGGTGCACGTGATGAGTATGTGTATATCTACTCGAACGATAACGACAGTGCCTATTTGCCGGCAGACCGCATGGTCATGGCGCGTGTACCAAGGGGAAAAATCACAGAACGTGGCGCTTATGAGTTTTTCAAAGGCCTAAACCCTGCCAGCCGACCTGTCTGGACGAAGGATATTGCCCAGCGCCGAGGTGTATTCGAACACAAAGGAAAGTGCTACCGCTCAGGTATCAGTTACAACCCGGGCCTTAAAAGGTATCTTTGGTGCCAGATTCACCCCCAAAGCAGCGACGAGCGCGGACCGCGCTTTCAGGGAGGCTTCGGTATTTACGACGCCCCGGAGCCGTGGGGGCCGTGGACGACAGTTTTTTTTGCCGAAAATTGGGATGTAGGCCCCGGCGAAACAAGCTCTTTGCCGACCAAATGGTTCAGCGACGATGGTAAAACCTGCCATTTAGTCTTTTCAGGCGATGATTTCTTCTCCGTGAGGAAAATAACTTTTACGGTTAAAAACCGTTAAGAATAATTAAAAAAACAAAAAAGTGCTTGTTTTTACTGTTGAAATAGATATATTACTCAATTCTTTACAAAAACTGGATGTGTGGAATATTTGATGAACAAAGGCTTTTGATGTTTTTCGAAGATTTATTAATAGATGGGAAAAATAATTAGCAGATAGAGCGGTTAAACCCGTTGGAAATTCTGTAACGGGAAACAAGGAAACAATATGGCACAAAAAAAGAAAAATTCTAACGGGTCGAAAACAGAACTGCTGGATGCTGTCGAAGCCGGAAACATAAAGGACAAGATACCGCATTTTGAAATAGGTGATATCGTTGATGTGCGGTGCAGGATTAAAGAAGGTGACAAAGTGCGTATTCAGGTATTTAACGGTACGGTAATAGCCCGCAGAGGCCGTGGAATTAATGAGAACTTCACGGTACGTCGGGTTGTTGGCAATGAGGGCGTGGAGCGAATATTCCCCCTGCATTCTCCGAATGTAGTAAATATCAAGCCTGTTCGAAGCGGCAAGACAAGGCGTGCAAAACTGTATTTCCTGCGAAAACGGACGGGCAAGGCGGTGAAACTGGCTCAGCGCCACAGTGCGCACACTGTTACTTAAATCACAATAAGATATGTTTTCCTGGCCGATGAATAAACGCAGGTTGTTGTCTGACCGGGATTTGCTCGGCCGATGGGGTGAAAAACGCTGCGAAAAGTTTCTGAAAAGAAAAGGCCTCAAAAAACTCACCCGCAATTTTTCCTGTAGAGCCGGTGAAATCGACCTTATTATGGTCGCTCCCAATGGGGCCATTGTCTTTGTCGAGGTAAAAACCAGGACCGATGAAACTTTCGAACCGGTCGAGTCGGTTATTACATTTAATAAGAAAAACAAGCTGTTCAAGACCGCCCGTTATTTTCTTGCAGCTCACAATATAGACAATCGGCCGTATCGTTTTGATTTTGTTGCGATAGTGCTCGGCCAAACCGGCCCCGAGCGGATAAGACACTACGAAAACGCCTTTGTGCGGTAAAAAATAATGGAACTGATTGATACGCATTGCCATTTGGGATTTGAGCAGTTGGCCAACGATGTAGAGGCCATTGTTGCACGCAGTATTGAGGCGGGAGTTATCGGCTGGATAACCGTTGGTACCGACACTCAGCAAAACCCCAAAGCCGTCGAACTTGCCGACAAATTCGAAAATATGTACGCTGCCGTCGGCATTCATCCTCACGACGCCAAAGATGTGAACAGCAGGACACTAACAGAATTAACAGAACTTGCACAAAGCCCGAAGGTCGTCGCTATCGGCGAGACGGGTTTGGATTTTCATTACAATTTCTCCGAGCAATCGGTACAGAGAAGAGTTTTCGCGGCACAGCTTAAAATCGCTGCCCAATTGAATCTGCCGGTTATCATACATTCGCGGGAGGCTTTCGATGATACGATGGATATTTTAGAGCGGCATGGCGCCGGCGTTAAAAAAGTGGTCTTTCATTGTTTTGGCGGCTCAGCCCCGCAGGCAAAGCTCGTTCTGGACAAAGGTTTTTATATTTCTTTTACAGGCGTTGTTACTTTCAAAAACGCCCAAACCACTCGACAGGCCGCTGAAATTGTTCCGGTCGATAGATTAATGCTTGAAACCGACTGTCCATATATGTCCCCTGAACCGATGCGAAAGCAGAAAATAAATGAGCCAGCCTTTATGGTTCACACGGCCCGCTGCCTGGCTGAATTAAAAAATATGGATTTTGCGGATTTCTGCAGAGATGTTACCGTTACAAGCAAAGCATTTTTCTCTCTACCGGAGAAATAGCTGTAACATACAGAGCCTGCAACTAAGGGCCTAAAGCCTGTGAGTAATGCCGGTTAAAGCTTGACAATCACAATTCTATCCCTACAATCACGGGCTATGTCCGATTCTGCACGGCGAAGAAAAAAGAGGAAGAAACGCAATCCCTTTATGGATTGGCTGGCCTATATTGCACTGCGGATTCTTATTGTTTTCCTGTCCCTGCTTGATATCGAAACGAACCTCAAAACTGCCTGTTTTCTCGGAAGGGGACTCTGGCGCCGCTACCATCGGGGTCGAAAAAGGGCTTTAGATAATCTTCGCGCAAGTTTCCCGAAAAAAAGTGAGCAATGGATTTGGCAAACTGGACAGCGAAGCTTCGAGCATCTCGCGATGCTGGTAATTGATATGCTTTTTACACCCCGATTGGTCAAAAAATACAACTGGCGAAAATTTTCACGATATAAAAACGTTGAAAGGACCAAGTGGCTGATGCAGGAAGGCAGAGGCCTGCTTATGGTTACCGCCCATTACAGCAACTTCGAGATTATGGGATATCTAATGGGCCTGTTTGGCTTTAACATTTACAGTATTGCCAGACCTTTGGACAACAGGTTGATAAGTAAACACCTCTACAGTGTTCGCCAGCGGGCCGGACAAAAAATAATAGACAAAAAAGGCGCAGCAAAGCTGATGGATAAACTAACCTCAAATGGTGCTGCGCTGGGTTTTATCGCCGACCAGGACGCCGGACGAAAAGGCGTGTTCGTTGACTTTTTCGGCCGCAAGGCAAGTACATATAAAAGTATAGGACTGCTGGCCATCACTAACAATCTGCCCATTGTTGTCGGCTACAGCAGGAGACTTGAAAATCGTTTTTACTTTGAAATCGGTGTAAATCGTATCATTTTCCCCGAGGAATGGGCCGACAGGGATGACCCTCTAAAGTGGGTTACCGCAGAATACACTAAGGCGATTGAAGAATTTATTCGTCAGGACCCCACTCAATACTGGTGGCTCCATCGCAGATGGAAGCATCGGCCGAAGGAAGAAAAACTGTCTGAGATATAGGGATATTTCCGGTTGTCCTGTTATTCTTCCGGCCGAAACGTTACCAGCTTTGTTATCTCAGATTATAATCAAATTCATTGTTTGAAAACCGTTTTTCGTCGAATCACCCCCTTATGTGGTAATTTTGGCGGCCAGAAAGTAGAAAATGGGCTCGCCTGCCGTCTTGGCAGTGCAGTTGCCGTAAATTAAAGTTTTGGCAGGAACAGCCGCATCCGACGCTTATATCATAAAATCCGCTTAAATAAGCAGTTGCGCAAATGTAAACATCCAGAAAGCCCGCTGGCATAAGATTTGCGTAACAATTCGTAGTACTTTATAGCGCAAGAAGACTATTGTGTAGCCACGGGAAATATGGTTTCGAGGTTGTCAAAACTTGATGAAATAAGTGTTCTGGCCAGTGAAGCAAACTGGGCATGGCCGCTGGCTGTGCGAGATATATTTCAGCCCAGAGGCATTAACCTTTTGGTTGCCAAAAGTGTCAGCGAGTTCGTCAGCGTTATCGAGCAAAAGCGAATCCACGCAACGATAGTGGATATGGATTCGGAGAAATGCAACGGCCTGGCAACGATAAAGATTATCAGAATGGATTACCCGCTGCTGCCGTGCATTCTGCTTTCGAGTCGCTCTGGAGAAGAGGTGCTAAGCAAGGCGCTGCGGCTGGATGTATTCGGTGTGGTTGATAAGCCCGTCGATATGACCGTCCTGCTAAGATTGTTGAACAGACTTTTTATGAAAAAGTATAACAGTGATATTTTCAGGTAATGCCGTAAGTGCGGAGAATGATTAACAATAAATTATCAATTTTTTTTAGAAGGAGTAATTGAAAGATGAAGATTCGACCATTGGCAGACAAGGTGCTTGTGCAGCGGCTCGAAGCTGAAAACAAAACGTCCGGCGGGATAGTGCTGCCTGACACCGCCAAAGAGAAACCTCAAAGGGGAAAAATTGTGGCTGTCGGCAAGGGCAAAGTGCTGGATGACGGAACGGTTAAAGCCCTGCAGGTAAAAAAGGGTGATATGGTGCTTTTCACAAGCTATGCCGGAACGGATGTCAAAATCGACGGGAAGGAATATCTCATTATGGATGAGTCGAGTATTCTGGCGGTGATTGACAAGTAAATGATTATTGAAATAAAAATTAAAAAGGAGAAATAAAGAAATGGCAGCTAAAAAAATATCTTTTGGCACTGACGCAAGAAATTCTATCCGCGAGGGAGTAAAGAAGCTTACCAATGCGGTAAAGATTACACTCGGTCCATGCGGTAGAAATGTGGTGCTCGAAAAATCATTTGGCTCACCGACCGTTACCAAAGACGGTGTCACGGTGGCAAAGGAGATTGAACTCGAAGACGCTTATGAAAATATGGGCGCACAGATGGTAAAGGAAGTGGCCTCCAAAACCTCCGATGTTGCTGGCGACGGAACAACCACCGCGACGATTCTCGCAGAGAGCATTTACGTCGAGGGACTTAAGAACATAACCGCCGGCGCAAACCCCATGCAGGTAAAAATCGGAATCGATAAGGCCGTCGAGGCAGTAGTAAAAGAGCTGCACAATATGAGTATACCGGTCAATTCGAGTAAGCAGATAGAGCAGGTGGCAACGTGCTCGGCAAACCAGGACGCAGAAATTGGCAAAAAAATGGCCGAAGCAATGGACAAAGTCGGCAAAGATGGCGTTATCACCGTCGAAGAAGGCCAGTCTCTGGAAACAACGGTAGAACTGGTTGAGGGAATGCAGTTTGATAAAGGGTATCTAAGCCCGCACTTTATCAATAACCTCGAGAATATGACCGTCGTGCTGGAAAAACCTTATGTTCTCATACACGAGAAGAAAATCAGCTCGGTAAAATCACTCGTTCCGCTGCTTGAAAAAGTATCCAAAAAGGGAAATCCCCTTTTGATTATCGCCGAGGACGTCGAAGGCGAAGCTCTGGCTACGCTGGTCGTAAATAAACTGCGAGGTGTTCTGCAGATAGCTGCCGTAAAAGCGCCCGGCTTTGGTGACAGGAGAAAAGCCCTGCTCAGTGACATTGCCACCCTGACCGGCGGTGACGCTATCTTTGAAGATTTGGGCTTACAACTTGAGGGTATTGAACTCTCACAGCTCGGAAGGGCAAAACGAATTACTATCGACAAGGACACCACCACGATTATCGAAGGCGGCGGCAGCACAGAGGCGATCAAAGGCAGAATTGAGCAGATTAAAAATGAGATTGATAAATCCACCAGCGATTATGACATTGAGAAACTGCAGGAAAGACTGGCAAAACTGGCCGGTGGTGTTGCACAAATTCAGGTCGGTGCTGCAACAGAGGCCGAAATGAAAGAAAAGAAAGCTCGCGTGGAAGACGCTCTGCATGCCTGTCGGGCGGCAGTCGAAGAAGGAATCCTCCCCGGAGGTGGAGTGGCCGTCCTTAGAGCTTTGCTCGTCCTTGACAAAATAAAGCTCACCGGCGATGCGAAAATTGGAGCTGATATTGTCAGAAGGGCGTTGGTAAGTCCGATTAAGCAGATTGCTAAAAACGCTGGCCTCGATGGCTCAATTGTGGCCCAGAAAGTTATGGAAAGTGGCAAAAAGAACTTCGGCTATGATGCGATGCAGAAAAAATACGGCGATATGGTAAATTTCGGCGTTATTGTTCCGACGAAAGTCGAAAGGGCGGCTCTGCAGAACGGCGCATCAATTGCTTCACTGCTGCTGACCACGGATGCATTGGTCAGTGAGATTCCCGAAAAGAAAGAAGCCCCGCCGGCGATGCCCCCCGGTGGTGGAATGTATTAAAAGACTGATAGCGTGAAGCGCATCTCGTCAGCTGAATACGGGATGCGCTTCACAAAGCATTAAGAGCTTCTAAAAAAATGAGCTTTAACTTTTACACAAATGCAGTCTCCCGTGCTTCCAGAGGTTTAGCGGCGACAATTTTCATCCTTGGCCTGATTTTAATTGGTTTTGGATTTCTCATTTACGTTCTGCGGGACCTTTTTGCCATACTCTTTTCAATAATATTTTGTATAGCGGGTGTCGGCTGCGCAATCACCGCCGTTAGAATCTTATGGGCAATGAGAAAATTCAGCAGAATAAATTCCGATGGCTCCAGTGCCCACAGGGAAAACGTTCAAATCCATATCGAAGAGCACTACGACGTATAATAGGTTTGAAACTTTATGTCCTCCCTCCCTACAGGCAGATATCCATCTTAGTAAGTCTTACTTTACCATCAGCATACACCCAAATGCTGCCGGTATGTGAAAATCGGGTTTGTATTTACTCAAATCCACCCAGCTTATCCAATGCTGCTCTAATGCTGCCCCTTGTCCACGACTGAATTCAGCGCGAAATAACCCTATTCTTAAAATACTGCCTGAATGCAGGCTGGGCAGGCCGAGTTCTTCAAGTGTTTTTAGCGGAATCGATCCTTCAATTTCATAACCTGTCTTTGTAATCGCGGCCGCTGTCCGCAAACCACTGCACTTCCACGTGCTGTCGAATTTGCGGTAGTAACGGGCTGCGTAATCGTGGACCCGGCCGAGCGGGTCAACTTCTAGGCAGTAATACTCTTTCAGTTTTGCATCACGAGCAAAGAAGATTTCTACCCGGTCTTCTACATCCACCACTGATTCGGATTCAAACTTCTCCTCGAAAACAGGGTCTTCATCGTGGACTTGAAAACAGAAGTAGAAAAACTCATCGTCACAAAAAGCTCTAAATTTGGTAAGCGGGGCGTCCCTCTGCTCCCAGGGAAAAATAAAATCCTTTTCAGAAGCCGCCCTCTTCCACGCAGGCTCATTGATAATGCCGTCTATATTTATTTCGGCTCTCGACAGGTAATGAACATCGTAGGTCCTTGCACACCGGTTCCCCGCACAACCGGCTGCACAAAGCAGTAAAATTAAGGCAAAAAGTCGTCTCATAATTCTTTATGCAATAGCCGTTGCATTCCGCATCTGTCAATCGACGGCGCAGCTTTTGCCTTTTTGCTGGAGAATATATTTGATAATATCGCTTCTCGTGATAATGCCAATCAGTTTGCCCTTTGACGTAACAGGAATTCGTCTGAAATAATTGTTGGTCAGACAATCACAAACGTCCTGTAAACCTTCATCTTCGTCGAAGTGTATCGCAGGTTGTGTCATAAAATCACTGACTGTTTTACTTTCACCTTCTTCACCGGCATTGAACAATGTCAGGACATCTTTTTCCGACAGAACCCCTATCAGCGTCATATCACTTCTTACCACCGGTATCCCTGTGATGTTATTTCCTAACAAAAGCTCCAAAGCGTCATATATTGGTGTTTCCTTTTGTACACTAATCACATTTTCTATCATAAAGTCTTTTGCTTTAAGCATTTTGTTATCCTTTCTTTAGCAGCTTCTTTTCAGGTTATTATAATATCTGACGAAAGAAAAAATCTGCTTTGTGATTTTATGTCTTCCGCTGAACTCGAAATACTATACTCCCAGAGCAGCTTTATTACAACTTTAAATTAAAAAGTCGTACTAAATTGGTTAAGAGCTTATCCGAATAACCGGGGCGTTATGAGGCCGAGCGAAAAGTTCGAG
>CAZIKS010000031.1:0-23724 GCA_964539795.1 uncultured Pirellulales bacterium | reverse complement strand
GCCTTATAATACGCGGCAGCAGGCCGGAAGGCAGCCAACTGCACGGCTGGGGCGACCACAGAATCGTGATGGCCCTTTCATTAGCAGGTATGGCGATTGAAGGTCAATGCAGCATCGATACGGCTGAGGCAATGAGCGTGACTTTTCCCGACTATGTCGAATTGATGAAAAGTATCGGCGCCGATATGGAAATGAAATAATTGCACAAATTTTAAGGAGATTATGTGAAATGATTGGCTGTCACACAGGACGAATGTTTCAGGTAACCGTCGCCGGAGGCTCTTACCAGGAGGGCCTAACGGCTGTTGTAGAAGGCCATCCGCCGGGTATGCTGCTTAGTGAGCAGGAGATTTACGGGGACCTTCTTTTGCGAAAGCCGGGGGCGGACGAATTGAGCAGTCCGCGAAAGGAGCCCGACCTTCCGATTATCTACTCCGGTTTAAATTCGGCCGACACTATTGAAAATGCGGGTAATAAAAACCACACTAACGGCACCCCCCTATCAATTCTGATTCCCAACCTTGACAGGCACTTCATTCATATCAAGCAATACCAGGATACAAACCGGACACCCCGCCCGGGCCATGCGTCTTACGCCTCGTTTAAGAAATACGGCCCTGACGACGACGCCATCGGGGCCGGTATATTCAGCGGACGTTATACATCGACTATCGTCGCGGCCGGGTACGTCGCCAAAAAAATCCTGAAGAAATGCGGCATCGAAGTTTTCTCCTATGTCAAAGAGCTTGCCGGTGTCAGATGTGGCGAGTTAGACCATAAAAAGGCATTTGATTATACCAATGAGTATAAAAAGATGAGGCGGGACCTTGACCCGTTTTACCAGGAGATTTACACCAAGGGGCGCATCAATATGGATATGAGATTTCTCGAAAAGACCAAGATTTTAGCTGAGATTGAACAGGAAATCGACGCCATTCGCAGCAAGGCCCCAAAACTCAGCGCCGCTGAAATTAGGGACAAATACGGCGTCCACCCGGTACTGAACTGCCCTGATACCGAGGCCGCCGAGGCAATGGTCGATGCTTCCAACAAAATCAGCAAAACAGGTGATTCGTGCGGCGGCGTCGCTGAAGTGGTGGTAACCGGTGTTCCAGTCGGACTCGGCGAGCCGGTTTTTTATAAACTTGACGCCGAGTTAGGCAAAATGCTCGGCATTGGCGCTGTCAAAGGCGTCGAGGTTGGGGCCGGTTTTGCGGTTAAAGATATGACGGGCAGTGAAAACAACGACCAGATGCATTCGGAAAACGGCAAGGTTATTTTTGATTCGAACAATGCCGGCGGTATTACAGGCGGTCTCTCTACAGGGGAGCCAATCATTGTCAGGCTTGCAATCAAACCCACACCAACGATTGACAAGCCGCAAAGGACGATTGATAAATACACATTAGAGAACAAGGATTTGGCGGCCATCACCAGGCGCGACGCGACAATTGTAGCTCGTATCTGGCCAGTTGCAGAGAACTACACTGCTATGGTGATACTCGATAATCTTCTTATGCACTATGGCTACCAATGGCTAAAGGAAAAATAATACAGCTTAAAGTCAGCAGCTAATCCCAGCCCTGGATATATTACAGGGCTTTTTTTATCTTTTATATGAAGTCAGTCAAACATTTCACACAAAATTTTCTCAAAAAAAAGCCCCAGCTTGAAGCTGGGGCTATAATCGTCAAATCTCAAATACTTTTTATGGTTAATAACCTGTATATCCAGCCGGTGACCAGCCGGTGGCGTTTGCCGGATTGGGCTGTGGAATCTGTGGAGGAACCCAAGGTATCGAATCACAGGTCCTTACCTGATAGTAACATGCACTTGTGTGGTAGTAAGTGTAAGTTCTGCTAAGCTGCCAGCCGCTGTCTATACCGCTGCCGACAACACAGTCGAAATAGTACCAGACAGGACCATTTCCTCCGGTGGCGACGTCACTGGCTGTGGCAGCCTGCATGTAATGCCAACCGGTAGTTGGGTCTATTGTCGGCAATATCGCCCATTGGCTGGGGTCTGGCAGCGGCGGGAATGTATCTGGCACCGTACCTGCCGCAAGTGTAGTTACAACAAGGTCTGTTGACCAAGCGGTACTGTTACTGCTGCCATCGCGAGCCCTTACTCTGTATACATATGTAGTGCTGGAGACAAGGTTGGCATCAGTATATACCGTGCTGGACTGCCACCCGCTGTCGTCTCCTCCTGTATTACCGGAAGTCTCTTCAAAGTAGTATTCCACGGCTCCACTGTTATCGGTAGCTGTCACTGCTGTCATAGTAACTGAATTGGCACTTACAACCGGCAGAGCTGCAACCCATTGCATTGGATCCGGCGTCGGCGGTGTCAGATCCGGCGGCGGTTCGTTTGTTTTTGCATAGCCGACAACCGACCAACGTGTTTCGGCATTATAACTGGAATCCGGTTTCACATCGCGGGCTTTTACCCTGTAGCCGTATAGAGTATTAATCTGAAGACCATCGTCCACCCACGTTAAGGTCGCACTGTCGGCCCAGTCTGTGCTGACATCAGGGTCAAGCCAGCCGCTGTCATGGCAGTTTCCGGAGTAGCATTCGAAGTAATACTCCACAGGAAAACCGGAATTATCGTAGGCCCTTGTAGCAGACATAGTAATAGAAGTCTGCCCGCTGGACGAAGGAGCGGCAGCCCAGGTCATCGGGTCGGGTTCTGGAGGAACCATCTCAGTTTTGCCGTAATTTTCGGCAAACTCTGCATAATCGAGGAAGTTGACCACTCCGTCATGATTCAAATCCGTCCCCTGGCACCAGTCAGGAAAATCACAACCCTCCTCGAGCCAGTGCGAGTTAAATATATCCCTGTCATTGTCATCCACCTTACCATCAAAGTTATAATCACCAACGATGTTTGCTGTAAGTATATAATGGAAGCCTATATCAACCAGGCCGGTGTCAAATGCGTGGTCTGTTCGTGTCGTGTGCCTGTACATATCGAGAGAACCTGCATCGACGCTGCCCCTATCAACACACGGACTGTCAATGGTCTGAGCGGGGTTACCAGTTGCAATCTGGCTCAGGTAATAGTCCTCATTATAGCCGCCTGTTACAAAAACAGGGTTAGACAAAGAAGGGACACCGTCCAGGTTAGTGGGATATCGGACATCGGCGGTATCGTCCCAATTCAGGATGCTGTCTGGGTCTTTGTATACTCCTCCCGTAGCGCCGTTTTTAACGTCACTATAGACAACGCTGACCTCCGCAGATCCCCAGTTTCCGCCGGTTAGAATGGCGATTTGACGCCCCTCCTGGGCTATATTGTCCCAGAAAATACTGTCAATGATATCTGCATAAGCCCCGTCATAGCAGTTCAAACCCCCGCCGTAGTTGTTGGCAAAACCCGAACCTGTAACTTCGTTGTCGGCTACTGTGCAGTTGAAGACAGACAGTTGGCTAAGAATATTGACGGATATTCCGCCGCCATTACTTGCTGCGATGTTTCCTGTAACCAAACAGTTAATAAGTGCAGGCGAATTCTGTCCGCCGAAATACGCACCACCGCCGGTTCCATCTGTGTTATTATTGAGGATTTGGGTGTCGATAACGTCGGTCGAAGTCGCCCACAAATGCAGGCCGCCGCCTTCTCCAAATGTAAAGTCATTGACATCGTTGGGGTCGGGGTTTACAACCCGGACAGCTTCATTGCCGGTAATAGTGCAACCGACTATAGTTGACTTGCCTCTCGTGCCGTACAATCCACCGCCGTGAATAGCGGTATTGGATACGAATTCGCAGTCACTGACTCTCAGATTTGCGTTGTCAAAATATACTGCCCCTCCGACACCTCGAGGCGCCTGATTATTAGTGAAGTCACATTTAGTAAACGTTACAATAGAGGTATCTTCTGCACATACTCCGCCGCCATGGCCCAGATACGGGTCAATACGATGCCTGTACCCGGAGTTGGGGTCGGTGGGAACAACAAATTCGGGCACAGAAACAGTATTGTCCGCCATCGTACAGCCGGTGAATTCAACAGTCGAGTTTCCTGCACAATAGACGCCGCCTCCAAAACTCGGTATCTCGTAGTTGTTACGCGGAGGAATCGGCAAAGTACCGGCAATTCCACCTAAACCGCTCATCCCGCCGTAAGTGCTATTATTACTTATTATGCAATCTACAAAAGTCACCCTGCTTCCGACATCGCAGTACACGCCGCCGCCGTATGCGCTGTACCAGCGATAACCGCCAATATAACCAGAAAATATTGTCCGAGGGGTGTAAGGAGCCATATCGGTCCAGACTTTCCACAGGTCGCCAATTACAGGTTCAATATCCAGATTCCTCGGGTCGTAGTTGAATGCCGGGAAAAATGGGGTGCCAGCCTTACTCCAGTTTCCACCGTAGTTTGCGTAGCCGCCGGGTGATACATCGTCGCCTCCGTTGCCGCCGTCGCCACCGCGTGCCTCATTATCAGTGATTTGGCAGTTTATAAATGTGGGGCTGCTGCCAGCGCCGCAGTATATTGCACCGCCTCGTGCCCATCCGCCCCAGCCTCCACGACCGGCATTATGTGTCAAATCAGCATCGCCGCCTCTGCCGCCATTTCCGCCGAAAATTGAGTTGTCTCTTATTATGCAGTTTTTGAAAACAGGGCCGCCGCCGGCAAAGATATAAATTATGCCCCCTTCGATAACTCCGCCATCAGTGCCGTTTTCTCCCTCGTCAGCAGGAATTGGAGTAGCGATACCCCAGTGGCTGTTCTGGAAAGTCAGCCCGTTTATTATAGTACCGCTGTCGGTATCAGGCCCGAGACTAAGGGCCGGACCAGCATATTCAGAGCCATCAATAATCGTCGCTGCAACACAGTTCGGGTCGTCGGGATGTTTTGACCTGATTGTAATGGATTTGTTTAATTCGTATTCATATCCCGGTAGACGCCACACACCGGTATCAACCATAATTACATCCCCATCTTTAGCAACATAAATTGCATCCTGGATGTTCTGGTAAGGACCCTCAGGACCAACTTCAAAAGTGACTGCCTGTTCGAACTCAATGCCTATATGTTCATCACTGAAACTAACAACAACAGTATTCGTTGTGGCGGTGGAAGAATCATCGTCGGTCCCGTACCATGCCCTGACCCGCCAGCCCGCACGCGGCGTTGCGGTAATTTTAACTACCGAACCGGCGTAATAGCGGCCGTTGCCGTTGGGGGGGGTGATGATGTCAACATATCCCTCACCACTATATACCTCAGCAGTTACCTCAAAATCATCAAGAGTATCGACATCGGCATAATGATAGCCGATATCCACGATACTGCTGCCATCGAGCTGATTATCGACGTCCGTTGTATAATCGCCCATATTGGTGCCGGCTGTAACAAAAATGGTGCCCGCAACAGCGCTTCCACCATCGATAGCTGGATTTTCTCCTGCATCCTGATTAAGGTAGTAATCGCCAAGCGGCCAACCGGTTACAAACAACTCCAGCTCGTCCTGTTCTGTTCTGCCTATATTCAAGTCCACATCACTTTCACTTACGCCATCTATTTCAGCATCATTGTAATCAACGGGCAAGCCCGAGTCGCCGAAACCATAGAACGCACCGTGAGGGTTATTGTTGAACAGGCTGTATGTTACCTCTGTCCCAGTGTCTCTGTTTTCATATACAGCGTAGTTATAGCACTGGTCGAAGATGCAGTCTTTTATCACGGCTGAAGATTCCCAGTCGCAATATATACCGCCGCCGAACACATCCGCCCAGCTCTTGCTGAAGGTACTGTTGGTGATGTGCGCGTCGGCATCGAAATAAACAGCTACCGCACCCCCGTCACCTCTTGCCGAATTGTTGGCGAAGAGGCAGTTAACAATCGCTGGAGAGGTATTGCTGGATAAATAGACCGCGCCGCCGGAGCCGCCGGTGGCCGCAGCGCTGTTTTCACAGAACATATAATTTGTTATCCTGCCTGATACCGTTGCACAGAAAAGCCCGCCGCCGTCGGCGTTGACCGCCGTGGCGGTATTGTTTTTGACAGCGCCGACATTCATCTCCAAATGCCCATAAACCATGGCCATCCCGCCGCCGTGTTCGGCGGTGTTGCCCATTATATAAGAGTCGGCAAATTCCGCATCGAAATTCTTTAAGTAAACAGCACCGCCGATAGTGGAATTGTTGTTGGCAAAGCTGCAGTTGTCAATGTGCTGATTCAGCGTGTTATTATCATCAAGATAGCAGTTTATAGCTCCGCCATAGCCAACTGCAGTGTTGGCGCTAAATGAACAGTAGTCGAGCGTTACATCACTCTTGCAGTTCAAACCACCGCCTCCCTGCCCGAAATCACCTGAGCTGTCACTTGAATTTGTGCGGAATGCACTGTTGTTTAAGATTACATCCACACAACCCGGGCCGATATAAACACCGCCTCCGTTCAAAGTAGCTTTATTGCCGACAAAACTGCAATAATTAAGATCTATACCTTCGGCTCCAGACACCAGGTAAACACCACCGCCGAGGTTATCGGTGAAATCACAGTTCCGCAGACGGACATCTTTATTGTTGATTTGCACATGTATTCCGCCGCCCTGATAGTAAGCTTCAAAATTACGGTAGAAACTGTCATAAAGGTCTATCGGGACGAAGCCGTAATAGAGGCCGTATGCGGCATTGCCATTGAAAGTGCTATCAACAACGTTCGGTTCACACTGCTCGCTGTAATAAATTCCACCGCCATATCCCAATCCGAATGTACCGGAGGAGGTAAGTCCAAAGATATAATCATTTCCTAAAGCTCCGTTTGTAGCACGCGGAGTATTAGCATCACCAAAACCAATATTACCTCCAAGACCACCGACACCGCCTGTAGCAATATTATTGATGAATTGAGAGTCGTCGATGTTGGGTTTGGCCTGCTCGTCGAAGTATATAGCTGCACCATAACCGAAACCAAAAGCCGACCCGCCGTCGCCGCCGCTGCTTTCAACCCCTGTGGTACCCGGGCTTCCGCCGTCGCCGCCATCGCCGCCTGTACCGCCGCTGACTCTATTGTCTTTAAACAGGCAGCCGATAACAATCGGGCTGCACGTGGTATCGCAGTAAATAGCACCTCCGTAGCCGTTGCCCGAACCGTTTCCGCCGATACCGCCGTCCTCACCGTCACCGTTTGCATCTAAGCCCCCGTTAACACCGTGCCCGCCGTAGCCGCCGGTGACTGTGCAATTAGTGATAACGCAGTTTAAAATTGTGGGACTGCTGCTGTTCTCAATCAATATACCGCCGCCGTAGCCGTCGCCGGCAGCATTAAGGCCGTCAGGGTCAACCACACCGTTGGGGTCAATATAATTACCACGATATGCGCCAGCGATAAAGCCGTTTGTTATTGTCAGGCCGTCAATTACGGAATTGGCATCCTCGCCGTTTCTGAAAATAAACCCGCGATGGTTGTTACTTTCCGTTCCACCGCAGTCGATAACAGTTTGGGCTACAATGGCCGGGTCGTATGGGTTCTCGCTTCTTATCGTGATGGCTTTCCCCTGGAAATCGATATCGACATTGCCCGGGCCTGTATATGGGCTGGTTTTGGGTTTAATGATAATAGTATCTTTGTCATAAGCCGCTGCTATAGCCGGCACAATAGTCGCAAAGTCCCCTTGAGGACCGACAGTAATAGTTGTCGGCGGATGGTACTCGAATTGGACCGTAACCGTCTTATCATCATCCATAGTAACGAGATTGCGCATACTTGTGGATGTATCATCATCGGTACCGGTCCACTTCTTGACTACACAGCAGTCATACGGTTCAGCATACAGGTTTACCACTCCCCTAGTGGTAAAGGTAACAGGAGTACCCTCAGCAACATGCCCCTCTGCCCTGAGAGAGCCGTTTCCGCCTATCACTTGAATCGTCAACTCCTGCAAAGTGGTCGGCACTCTGGGGTCGTAGTGATAACCAATATCAATGTCGCCCGAATCCTCAACATGGTCAATCCGAGTAGTAAGCCCCAAGCCAAGACTTGTTATGTTCCCTGAGCCTTTATCGACGCAGGGACTGTTCTGGTCCTGTCCGGCCGCCATTTGACTGAGGTAATAGTCGCCCAGAGTACCGCTGATAAACAAAGGATTGCCTGTTACATTGGTGGGATAACGCGGGTCTCCGGCATCATCCCAGTTCAGGGTACAGTTGTAATAAGGGTCGGTGGGATGGGTATCGACATATATCCCTGATACACCACCCTGAACGTCGCTGTACGTAATATCCAGCGTTGAAGGTCTCGGGTCCTGTACGCTGCTGGTGCCGATATAAGCCTGCGGACCCCGGGTGCCCAAGTTGTCCCAGAGAATAGTGTTAAGTACTCTGGTGTAATTGCCATAGCACAAGTGCAGTCCGCCGCCATTGCCGTAAGTCGTGTTGTCCACAATCGAAGAATTGACGATAAGCGGGTCGGAGTGCCAATTGGCCGAAATTGCTCCTCCGCCACCGGTGCTATTGTTATCGGTTATCAGGCAGTTCTCAATCAGAACCGTGTTGCCGTCGGAGATACTGTCGCCATCGATGTATTTGCTGGAGACATAGATTCCACCTCCAAATCCGTTCGCATCGTTATTATTTATCTTGCAGTCAAAAATTGTGGCATTGGCTCCAAGAGTGCATATTGCGCCGCCCTGACCAAGCTGCCCGAAAGCATTGTTTCCGGTGAAAATGCTTTGGGAAATCTCGGACGTGTTTCCAACGAAGAGTATTCCGCCGCCGTGGTAGGCCGAATTATTCGCGAAGTCGCAATCGACAACGAGCGAGTCTGCCCATCTCCACCACATTGCCCCTCCGATTGCGGCCCTATTATCGCTGAACGAACATCTCTCAAATGTCGGCGTTGCACCGTCCTCAAAGGCTATCGCTCCGCCATAGCTGATGTACGGGTCATAGTTAACCGGTATCTCGCCATCCTTATCATGTGAGTTCGGGCCTGCGATGTCGGCTTCGTTATCAATGAAAGTGCAGTCTGTAAATGAGGCAGAACTCTCTTGGGCTATATAAACCGCACCGCCAAAACTATCGATTTTGTAATGGCTATACGGCCAAAATTGCCACCAGGGCGTCCCGCTGATGCCGCAGCTGCCGCCGTACGTGCGGCTGCCGGTGAAAATACAGTTCTCGAATTCCGGTGAACTGGCTTCACCACAATATACCGCACCGCCGTAGCCGCTGTACTTCCAGTAGGGCTCAAAAGGTCCGTAGTCCCAAATCCAGGAATTCTCGTCCCAATAATCCTTCTCGGACCAGTTTCCGCCGTGACCAGCGGGATTATTGCCGCCATTGCCTCCGTCACCACCGCGAGCCCAGCAATTGATGAAAGAACAATTTTTAAAGACCGGACTGCCATTGTCCCCAACTGCCACCGCACCGCCGTGGGCCCAGCCGGCCCAACCACCGTTACCTGGCGAACCGCGAGCGTCAACTCCAGCATTACCATTTGAGCCGTTGGGGGCCCAGATGTAACAGCCATCGAATACACAGTTAAAACCAGAAGGAGAAGCGCCGCCGATTAACTCCATACCTCCACCTGACCAGCCTGATCCGGGAAACCCGTCATTTCCGGCTCCTGTGGGCGGAGGACTCATATCCCACGCATGCAAGTCAGAATTTCTGATAGTCAGACCGTTTATAATTGTATTGCGGCCTACATTCGACATCACAAAACGGCCGTCGATAATCGTAGACGAAACGACATCCGGATTAGCGCTTGTAATCGTAATAGCTTTACCATCTATATCGAGGGTGTCAGTTAAAGGATGCCGACGGGCTTCATAGGAATAGACGCCCGGCTCGATAATAATGGTATCTCGGTCGTGCGCATCATAGATAGTCCGCTGGATTGCCGTCCAGTCAGCTCCGACATTGAGAGTCTGGGGCGAATAAAACTCAACATCGACATGCTTATAGTCGTCCATAGTGACCGTATTAAAGCGGCCTGTCGCGTAGTCGTCGTCCGTGCCGGACCATATAATAGCATCCGCCGGATTGGCCGGAGTAGCAACCAGGTCCACCGGCGTGCCAAAGTCATATACATGTGTAACACCCGGTACCGGCACAATCGTCCCGTTGCCGATGACCGCAGTGGTCAAACTGGGCCTGGTAGTCTGGAATTCGACAGTAACTATCTTGTCCGAATTCATAGTCACCCTGTTATTGTTAGGGTCGGCGGGATTCAGGAAAGGCACGCCGTCGGCGCCGAGCCATTCTTTAACCCTGTATCTGTTGTTGGGGTCGTTAACGTCATATACCGGTATCGCATGCAGTCCCACTACCGTACCCTGGTTAACCATGCGTACGTTCGGGGCCTCCATGCTGAACGGGTCGCTGCCTGTAGATTCGGCCACAAGCCTGCCGTTGAGACCGTAACCGGCATCCACCACCTGAATAATCAGCCGGTACTGTACCGGAGCAGCCGGCGGGCTTGTCTTGTAGTGATAACCCATATTGACACGGCCCTTATCGCCATTGGCTGCAAAGGTACCCTCATCGGCAATGTGGTCGGTTCGAGTCGTAACAGAAAAACCAAGAGCCGCAGCAAGTGCGTCGGCATCGCCTAATCCGGCATCAATACACGGACTGTTGGCATCGCCGGGGTTAACATTCGGGTCCACTATATTGCCGCTGGAATCCAGTATCTGCCCTGCCTGGAACTGGCTAAGGTAATAAGTCTGCTCAAAGATACTCGTGCTGTCCGTAGTTGTTATGAACATCGGGTCCAGGTCAATGTTGCCGCCCCACCACCATAGAGCGGTATATGTTTGACTTGGGTCTTCTAAAAAGACGTCGTCTTCTCCGCCCTGAATGTCGCTGTAATACACATCGACGTCTGCGTAAGGATCGCATGGATCCAAAACGCGCGTCGTACCTACCGCGATTTGTGCCCCATTTGGGGCGGTATTGTCCCACAAAATGCTGCTGATTATCTCAACCCAGGCGCCGCCTTCGGCGCAGCTGACGCCGCCTCCGCTGCCATCCAGGGAAAACACCGAATTGTTTACAACCGTGCAGTTGGTCATTGTAGCATAAAAACCACCATTGCACGAAAGACCTGCACCCTCGAGACGCGCGCTGTTGTCGGTTACAAGGCAACTGGTAAGCTCCTGCGGAGGGTAGGTCCAGGCTTCAAAGAACATTGCCCCGCCGTACTTATAGGCATAATTATTTATCATAACACTGTTACGGAGTATCCCCGGGCAGCCCTCGTATGCTATCCCTCCCCCAAGCCCGGAAGGACCTGTCGCCACATTGTTCTTCAGTGTGCAGTTACTAACATTGGTTGTACAGTAATAACAGTTCAGTCCGCCGCCTTCGTCGGCGCTATTGCCGTTGAATATGGTATCAGCGACTGTCAGAACCGTCTCGTCCAGAAATACTCCGCCGCCATACAGTGCAACATTACCGTTGAAGGCGGAGGTATCAATATTTACAGTCGCGCCCAACGTTTCGTTGAGATTACCGCCGCAAAGACCGCCGCCGTCGCCTCTGGCGATGTTTTGGCTTATATTGCAGTCGCTAATCGTCAGCACCCCCCCGTGGTCATACCAGATACCCGCTCCATCACCGTTGGTGGAATTATTGTCATAAATATCCGTATAATTGCCTTCTATGAGGCAGCCGGCAACTGTAGCGTTGATACAACCCAAATAAAGCGCTCCGCCGTCGCCGTCGGCCGCGTTACCGCTGAACGTACTGCCGCTGACATCAGCTGTGCCGGCGCCCTTCGCGTAACATACTCCACCGCCGCCCGAATATGTGCTGCCGCGAAAACCATTTTGCCCAGGAAGCTGATCAGGCACTCCCGGAAAACCAATACCACCGCTACCACCATTTCCAAAGTTACCAAAGTTCACGGAAACAGCGTTATTGTCCGCAATGGTACAATTACGGATAACCGCATTACTTCCTGACGCACAGTATATACCGCCGCCGAAAACTCTCCCAGCATCGCCGCCATCGCCGCCTTTAGCGCCGGGAGTCGGATTAAGGAAGTTCGGGTCGGGAAAAATGGGAGGAACACCATCTGCACCATCTCCGCCGTCTGCGCCATCACCGGGCAGACCCGCAATCACGATACAGTTTCTTATCGTGCATCCGTCGATAAGCGGATGACTCGTCTGGCTACAATAAATCCCGCCTCCAAAAGCACCTCCACCGTTACCGCCATCGCCCCCATTAGTGGGAAAAGCGGTCGGGTCGTTGACATCTCCGGGAGTGCCTTCCTGGCCGTCATCACCATCGGCACCATCACCGGCATCACCGCCTTCAACAGTACAACCGTCAATGACACAGTTGCGAATAGTCGGACTGGAGGAGTTAGTACAGAATATTGCTCCACCATATCTTTCGTTACCGTCATGTCCATCGCCACCGGGCAGGCTGGCGTCAAAGCCAGGCAAGCCTTTGAGGTAACCGTTTATGATTGTTATGCCGTCTAAAACACTATCTGGTCCTTCACCGCTGTAGAAAATAAAAGCACGAGTAGGCTGATATGGGTCCGGAGTGCCCTGGCAGTCAATAACGGTGTTCTCCGGGTCGGTACTTCTTACCGTAATATGTTTGCCCCCAAAATCCAAGTTTACATTGCGCAGCCCCCTGTATGTATAAGGCGCTTCCGGGTAAGGACTGATTTCAACAATATCACCATCAACGGCCGCATCAATAGCATCCTGAATTCTCTCGTATCGCGACGGGACGAGAAGAAATCTCGGCCCGGTCACCAGGGCAACATACCCTGTGGTTGACCAGCCCGTTTCATTGAGAGCAGCAGATTTATCACGAGCCTTGAAGCGAAAAGCATACGTGTTACCAACAGTAAGACCGGAACTTACTATCCAACTATCTTCATCCTGCCAGCCGCTACTAAGACCGGTACCGGTAGTCTCTTCAAAATAGTATTCTACGCCATTCTCATCGAGAGCTGTCCCGGCCCTCATACGTATGGCCGGCGTAGTAAGCTCTTTAACGCGCGGTGGTATCTTCCACCGGCCCGGGTCAGGGAAAGGAGGAGAGGTATCTGTGCTTAAATCGGTAGTAGCGAACAGAGCGCTTGACCAGCCCGTTTCATTTTGAGCCGGAGATTTGTCTCGAGCCTTCACTCTGAATGTATACGTAGTGTTTTCATCAAGACCGGTCGCCTCATAAACAACGGCGTCCTGCCACGGACTATTGAAATCACCGTCGGTAACACATTCGAAATAGTACTCTACGCCGTTTTTATCGGTGGCCTCCCTGGTCTCCATAGCAATTGTATGCAGACCTGTTGCAATCGGGTCTATTTCCCATTCGGCCGGGTCGGGCCTCGGAGGGGTACTGTCAATTGCAACAGCATATGCGGCGGCATAAAGGTTCAACCTGCCACCGGAGACACAAAGACCAGGTAAAGTTGGGTCAACCGTCTGCATCAAAACATTTTTCACTTCCATATAGGACAAATCAGGGTCAATCGACCACAGCAGCGCACACGCTCCGGCCACATGCGGAGTGGACATCGATGTTCCGCTTATTATCTCGTAATCCCTGGAAAAACCCCAGAATATCATTTCGAATGTGTCATAAGTCGGGAATGTACTCAGAATGGCTGTACCAGGAGCAGCAATGTCAACTGTAGTTGCACCGTAATTCGAAAAAGTTGACCTGACGTCATCGTGGTCCGTCGACATTACGGAAATAACGTTATCATAGTCACAGTTAGCAGGATACCATGGTATTATGTCATTATCAGTACTCTCGTTACTTGCGCAAGCTACCAGAAGTACGCCCGCATCTCCGGCAGCTTCAACGGCATCGTTTAATGCCTGAGTCGTAAAACCAACCCTCCAAGAAGCATTTATAACATTGGCGCCATTTTCGGTGGCATATTCAATAGCAGAAATACCATCAGCTATAGAGCCGCTGCCGAGAAGGTCGAAACATTTCACCGCCATCAGCTTCACCGTCCAGCAAACACCAGCAACACCAATGTCATTGTTACCAACGGCGCCTATAGTTCCTGCAACATGAGTGCCATGATAATGGTCATCTATTGGGTCACCGTCCCTGTTATAAACATCATAGCCGTAAATATCGTCTACATAACCATTGTTGTCGTCATCAACTCCAGGAATTCCGTTCAACTCTTCTTCATTGACCCAAAGATTAGGTATCAGGTCAGGATGGTTATAGTCAATACCAGTATCCGTAACCGCCACTATTACTTCACTACTGCCTGTATCAATGTCCCAGGCCTCAGGTGCATCGATGTCAGCGTCAACCGTTCCACCGGTTTGACCGTCATTTTGCATACCCCAAAGCTCGTCGAACCTCGGGTCATTAGGAATAGCGGTCAACCGCAATTTATAGTTTGGCTCAGCATACAAAATAGAAGATGATTGATTCAGTAACGATATGGCTTCTGTGACCGATTTGTCCTCAGGAAGTTTAATCAGGGTCAGTCCGGCCACAGAGCTATACTCCCTCTGCACCGGAGAACAAGATGTGCAGCCAAGGATTGAGTTCAAAATGCTGTTTTTATTTGCCTGGTCGGGCAACTGGCCATCTATCTGGGCAAAACGCACAAGCAACTCACCTGGCCTATAAATCTCTTGATCTTCCGCTGATGTCAAACCTGCCACAAATAGCAAAACAAATAAGCTAATCACAATTTGACGCTTCATTTCTATGCTCCTGAAAAACAACGTTTATTCAACACCTAGAACGTAAAATTTGCAAAATTTTATGTGAATTCTCCAATGAGCCAATCTCTTTAATTAAGCACACCATAAAATTATTATATAACATTAACACCTTTTTAACAAGCAAATTACAGATTGGACATTTAGTTATTAAGACCGCTCGATATGACTTTTCCTAACTCTTTGTCCCATCAACCTTCTCAAAAAACGCCTAAACAAAGAGTTTTTGCAAAAAACCGTAAATTTGCAAAAAACCTCTCAACACCACCTGGCTTCTTACTTAGAAAACGCTTTCCATTCCTGCAATCGCCTCGGCATCCTTCTCCTCCTGCAGAATGATCGTTGGTTTTACCAGTATCAGCAATATCTTATGGTCCTTGATTTTGCTGCGATTACTAAATAATCTTCCCAGGAGAGGTATCTTGCTTAAAACCGGCACACCTGCTTCGGTCTCAATCTCTACAGTTACCTTCTGCCCCCCTAACAATAAAGTGCCTCTATCCGGTACATTCACACGCGTCTGAACACGCGATATCTCCGTCTGCGGAAGAGTTACAGGATACGTAATTACCTGTGATGGTTGATTCGGTCCTGCTGCAGCAGTTGGTGTTGCTAAATTAGGTATCGAAACATCCGTCGTCTCGAATCCAAGGAAATCACGCAGTTCTGTAATTATATTCAACAATACATGTTTCTTGTCCGGAGTAATACTTGGAGTAATGCTCAGAACCGTGCCCGTTAATATCTCGCCATAGTTCTGCTGAAGATTTGTACTGGTAGTTCCACCACCAACACCCAGAGCGGTAGAAGATTGTCCCACATTTGGTACAAGTGGAAACCTGATAGTCCTTTGAACGCGCATTATCGCTGACTCTCCACTGAGAACAGTAACCTTCGGAGCATTCAGCGATTTTGAATCTCTGTGCCCCTGAACCGCTCTTAGAAGGAAGGTAACCTCTAAATCATCAAGTATTGGCGGCGCCATATTTCCAAAACCACCTTCAACTTCGGCTCCTATAATTGGAGTATCAACAGTCGGCCCTAAACTGCCTCGAACACCTGTCGATTGAGGTTTAGTTATATCAGACGAGCCTTGTTGGACATCAATTATGTTGTCGTCTATCATAAACTTGAAATCTAAATCAAGACCAATATCCTCGAGAAAATTCTCACCCACCACAAGAAACCTGGCTTCAATAGCAACCTGATAACCAAGTGATTTACGCATATCTTTTATCAATTTTTCGATTTGGTTATGAATCTTACGCGTCTGTCGCACAACAAGCTTTTTATTTTCATAGACCATTATCGTGCCTTCTCCTCCGGCATCAAACCAGCTATCCGGCTCAATGGTCTCCTGTACAAGGGTAACCAGATTTGTAGCCCTGTCGTCTGCTTCCTGCTCGAGCTCTGTCCTGTCCATTATTTGGTCTTGTTCATAGAAGTACTCAGCATAGAACTGGCCGCCGCCCATGCCGCCGCCACCGCAGCCGCCACCGCGCATGCCACCACCGCCCATCCCGCCACCGCCCCTGCCGCCGCCACCAATTTCGCCGCCGCCGCCCCTGCCGCCGCCACCGTAACCACTCATTTGAAAATAGGCCGGCTGGCCGAGTAAAAGAGTAACATCATAAACTCGTGGTTCTAATTCTTCTGGTAGCGATTCTATGGTTGCAATGGTAATTATTCCGTTTTTGACAGTGTATCCAATCTCTGCAAGCCCCCCGGAAACCGATTTTAGCAGGCTTTCCAAAGCCCCACTGAGTGGAATCGCTGTTATTGCATTCATCTGGATTGCAGTAGTCTGGTCGATATCAGCATTGTCGGTTAGATCACGCCAGAGCACTATTATCTGAAGTGGCGGTTCAACCGCATTCCTTAATTCGTCTATCGCTTCACTCAAAGGCATCTCCGGGCTTAATTGTGAAAGGTCGACAATTTCATCTAATTGTCTATAAACAGCCGCATCGGCCGGGTCCTGACCGATTACACCCTCGGGTTTGCGCTTCGCTGAAATCTCACGCCAACTCTTCGGATAGGAAATCTCGTCAGCATAGGGAATTCCCGACTCATCTGTTCGGCGTATAATACCGGTTCGCTCCCTGTCAGCTTCCTTCTGAACTTCTAATTGTTGGCGGAAGTTGATTACATCTACCAAGGTATCCTTCAATATCAGGGCTTGGTTATGCAATGGATTTATTGCAAGCAAAATTTCCAACTGTCCAAGAGCTTCTTCGTAACGTTGTTGTTTCTGATAAGCCACTGCGTTGTCCAGAAGGTCGGCTACTCTTTTTTCTCTGTCAACTTCCATTTGTTTTCGAAAATCTTCCTGCGCTCTTATGGCTTCTGTTCGCCTCGCCTCTTCTGACTGCTCGTCTCTCGCATTTTGTCCCTGGATTATCTTTTCTGTTTGTTGTATCAACTCGTTGCTATGTTGATTGAAAAGATAGTCTCCAATTCCGAGACGATTTGCGTTGACAGTCCGCTCAGCGGCCTCGATCGCCTCTTTGGCCTTCTCGAACTCCCCCTGGCTTATGTAATTTTCCGACTTACCTATGGCATCATTAACAACCGCTCTTGTATGGCCTTGCAGGATACTTTTCCTGCGATTAACCATTTTGATATAATCATCTTCTTCCGGCACCGGCTCAACGACAACTGCCTCTGAAACCCTACCCATATCTTGAACAGCTTTCAATTCGACTTTTTGAGGCTGTCTGGGTTTAACCGCAACTACTTCAACTTCGATAGCTGCACTGTCGGTTGTCTGGGTATCTTTAACAGGTTTAGGGGCTTCTGTTTGAGTTGACTTCGCAGCCTTAGCCTTCTGGTCTAAAACAGTATTTATCATCACTAAGTAATCTTCTGCTGTCTGACCTGCTGGTGCTGCGAATGACTTACTCTTGGCAACTTTAGCAAAACCTTCTCGGGCTTCTTCGATCTGACCGGCACGGTACAATTCCACGCTGTGTTTATAAAGCTCAGCAATTTCATTTCCCTGGCCGCCTAACTGACCACCTATACTTGCAAGCCCTTCTTCAACCAATTTTCGCTCCTCTTCCGTCAGAAATTCATTATCTTTGACTGCTTCAAGATGTGCCTTGGCCTCAGTTAGTTGGCTTTGTTCAACTAATTCCTTAGCCGATTGGATATGTTCTGATATTAGTTGTCTTTCGAGCACAGCTGTGTGAGCTTTATCCAAAAACCCACTTAGCTTGTCTCGCTCGGCAGCAGTCAAATATTCCTGATAATCCATCGCTCGAAGGAAGGATTGTTCTGCAGGCTTATATAAACCTCTGCTGTACTGTTCAGACCCAACCTGAATCCATTTCTGGGCTACTTGACGAACTACTTTTTGCTTATCAGTTTCATTCGCTCCGGACCGACCCATTTCGGGTAAGGCCGCTGTTAATAACAGTATCGATGCTAAAATAACCAATAGGGGTTTTTTGCCAAAAGATACTTTTGAAAATCTTACCTTTTCCAAAGCTAACCCTCCTGCCAAAAACACATTTTTAAAGAGAAATCTTACACAAATTAACAGTATACCACCCACTTTATTTAAGTTAGGTTATATCTATGCTACTTCAGTGTATAAAAAAATAACTTTTTTTGCAAGAAAAATTTTGATTTGCCACTGAACGCCCTATAATATCGAGTTTAATCTTCAGTAAACTGCGAAAATCGCTTCTCAAGCCTGGAAAAAATAGCCACCAAAAAAACTTTTGCAAATATAATAATACTTTCACCCCAAAAAAACGTAAAAAAGCTACTAAAAAGCAGGCATATAGCCAAAAAAGTCCATAATTTGATTTTAAAAAACACAAAAAGTGATAGCTCTTTTTCATAACCGTCACAAAGTCTGATGTCAATAAAATTACTTAAAGTTTAAGGCATATTTCAAAAGAAATGTTAAAATGGGCAAATGGGGCAAGATGGGTAATTTTTCCAAATGCATAAAGTCGAGGTCAAGGAAAATTCCAGAACAACTCAGAACAAGAAGCTATACCACTAAATAAGGGTTATACTGTCTGAAATGCTTTTGCCGCGTTATGAGTTAAGCCAAACAAAGAATCAACCCCCCAATATAGTTATTCCAAATACTCCCCCGTTCAGCCTGGACTTTTATTCTATAACAGACATTATACTGCTCTACCTTTTATCCTCCCCTACGCCCTGCAAACCACCAAGCCATTTCTTTCTTTCGCTGGATATTGCTTCGGTTAATTCTTTCAACTTTCGGGTGTACTGCCTGAAAAGCTCGTCCCCAAGATATATCCGATTTTCACTTACGACCTTCTCCGCCGTTTCAACTGTTTCCTGTGCCTTATAGAATTTACCCTGACTCATATAATCCTGCGCCTTAGCTTCAGCATCGGCAACAACCGCTCTGGTATAACTGTGTTGGATATTTTTGCTGCGACTACCAACCTCAATCTGAAGGTCTTGCTTTTTTACCGGCTCGGGAGCGGCTGTTTTTGAAGGTTTAGCAGTTTCCTCAATCTTCTCTGGTTTGGCTTCATTCAATAAGATAGCATCTATCTGCATCAGGTAATCTTCCGCCATTTCTCTTTCCGGAGCCCTCGACACCTTACTCCTTACAACTTCTACAAAACCTTCCCGTGCCTTTTCAAGTTGTCCCTGGCCGTAAAATTCCACACTCTGCTTATAAAGTTCGGAATCTTTTTTCTGCTGCTTTTCTATCTGCTTGTATAATCTGCTCAGGCTTTCACCAGTTTTCCTGCGCTCGGTTTCGGTCAGGGAATCGCTATCTTTAATTCTCTCAAGATATGCTTTGGCCTTGAGCAGGTCTCCCTGTTCTATTAATTCTTTAGCTGTTTGTACATACTCTGCCAGGCGCTCTCTTCCAAATGAGGTCGTATTTTTCCTTTCCAAAAGTTTGTTTATTTTCGTATACTCGGCTTTGGTTAGATATTCCTCGTATTCCATCGCTTTAAAGAAAGATTTTTTTGCATGCTCATAAAAACCACGCTCATACTGTTTTGCTCCGATTTCAACCCAGTTTTTAACAACCTCACGGATTATCCGCTGTTTATCAATTTCATTTGCCCGGTCTGCCGCCATTTCCTCCCCCAAGACCACAGGTCCCGACATCAGCAAAATCAATATCACAACAAAAGATAACACTCTCATTTTCCTAAAACTTTCAACTAAATACATTACCTTCTTCTCCAAAAACAACACAATCTCAAAAACAAAATTTCCAGGGAAAACTTTGATTTATCTTCAGTTAAACGATATTATCTTTTTCACGTCCCATATTGTCATCGGTAATTTAGATGAAAAAAATGAGCATAAATACTCAGTATACCTTTAATGAAACACACAAACGTGATAAAAATACCAAAGAGCCTGTTGAAAATCAAATAATACAAAAACCATTGATATTAGCAATCGAAACTTCCGGCCGAACGGGTTCGGCAGCAATAGCGATTGGTGAACAAATACTGGCCGAAACCGCCTTTTCCGCCCCGATGAAACACAGTGCAGAAGTGTTTCCTGCTGTTTGCGGTCTGCTCAACCGCTTCGAAAGAAAACCAAATGAAATAAAACATATTTACATCTCTGCAGGCCCGGGCAGCTTTACCGGCCTGCGCATCGCAGCAACTATGGCAAAGACAATGCACCTGACTAATAAAGTAAAAATCGTCGCCGTCGATACACTTGACGTAATTGCCGAAAATGCAACCGATTATATAATAGAAAATGACAAATCCCTTGATACTATAGCCACTATTCTCGACGCCAAACGCGGCCAGTTTTTCATCGCCACATACGAAATGATTCAAGGCCGATGGATAAAATCGCTACCAGATTGCCTGATGACTGCTCAGCAATTCCTCGAGAAGTTCGCCGGCGGTACCGAACCGATATGGCTACTCGGTGAAGGTCTGGTTTATTACAGGAACAAATTCAAGGCTGAAGGCGTCAAATTCATAAACCAGCCTTACTGGTACCCAAAGGCCCTAAAAGTCCATCTGCTGGGCTGGCAGAAGGCTTTACAGGGGCAATTTGCCGACCCTTTAACGCTAAAGCCTACTTATTTGCGTAAGCCTGAAATTGGAATAAACCGTAAAGCACCTCATTCGGATTAATCTCTTGATTTCCTTGTTCTGATTTGATATATTGCTTCAGGCACATTTAAAATCAAAACATAAGAGACTTTTCTCTACAAGTGTGAACAGCTTTTTTCACCCTTGGGGCACTATATGAAAGTGTTCCACAAGATATCTTAAAGAAAGGAATTCAAAATGACTAATCACAAATCACCCTTTTCTCCAGTTCTTGCTGTACTTTTCATCCTTAGCTTTTATTTGCCAGGTCATGCAGGCCTGGCAGATAAATATCCGGGTGACGAAGGTATTGAAAACGACCTGGATGTACTTTTTGCAGAGAACTTCGAAGAAGGAACCGTTGACGAAATATGCAAGCGCTGGGACTCATATAAGAATAAGGACGGCAAGGTTATGGCTGTTAGTGATGATATTCCCGCCGGAAGTGCCGGCAGCCGTTCACTCGAGATGACAGGTACATTGGGCGAGAATTCCGGCGGCGACCTTTACACACAATTTCCCAGCCAGGACAAGGCGTATTTGCGATTTTATACCAAATTCGCCCCAGACCATGCCTACGAGCACCATTTTGTGGGCTTTGGCGGTCACAACCCGCCGTTGGCCTGGGCAAATCCCAGAGCGGGAACGCGGCCCAATGGTGATGACCGTCTCCATGTTATGATTGACCCCATAGGTGTTCGAGGCAAATACCCCCCTCCCGGCATCTGGAGCCTATATACATACTGGCCGGAGATGAAGATTTCAGCCGACGGCAATTACTGGGGAAATTGTCTATGTCCTGCTGAGCCTGAGATAGTACCTCGCGATAAGTGGATTTGTGTCGAACTAATGATAAAAATGAACTCGGCCCCCGATAAAGCCGACGGTGAACTTACTTTATGGATAGACGGGGAACAGGTCGCACATTTCGTCAAAGGCGTAAAACGCGGCAATTGGACGGGTATGGGTTTTGACCTGGTCGAAGAAGGCGGTGAGCCGTTTGAAGGGCTTCTCTTACGCACAGATAATGCCTTAAAAGTCAATTATCTCTGGCTGGAACATTACGTTGATGAAGGGGCCCAGCGACAAAACAGGGTCGAAAATCCCAATCGGGTCAATCGCGCATGGTTTGACAACGTCGTCGTCGCGCGCAAATACATCGGTCCGATTACCCCAAAAAATAAAACCGTTAAAGTAGCAGCCATCCAAGCCAAAAACCGCACATTTTCCTACAAAGTCCCCACACCACAAGAAGCCCTGCAAAAGGTCCGGTCCAATCTTGACAAAGTGGTTGAATTAGCAGATAAGGCCGGGGATATGGGCTGTCGGATTATTTCCCTGCCGGAGGATACTCTCGGGACTTTCGAATGGGAAATCGGCCATTCTGAAAACGTCAGTGAATTGCTTGTGCCGGCTGAGAAAGCTATGCTGAACCGGTTAGGCGAAGTTGCCTCCAAGCACAAGATGTACATCATTTGCTGCAATGACTGCGCCGATGGAGACAAGGTATATAACTCAGCTATTCTCATCGGCACCGACGGGAGGGAAATCGGGCGTTTCAACAAGGTTCATCCTCCTATTTTTGAAGCATCTACTCCCGGCAACAGATTTCCGGTATTCGATCTGCCCGGCATCGGCACCGTCGGAATGTGCATCTGCTATGATATTGTTATGCCGGAAACGACTCGCGCTTTGGCCTTGGCCGGCGCCGACATTGTTTTTCATCTGACTATGGGCGGGGCTTCTCTTGCCGGCCGAGATGCCAGTATGGCCTGCTTCAAAGCCCGTGCCGCTGAGAACTTTATCTATGTTGTAACCACTTTTCGGGGCGGCGGCAGTATGATAATCAGTCCGAAGGCCGAAATCCTCGCAGAAGGCGGTCGAGAGCCGGACGCCATTGTAACCGCAGATATTGATATTTCAGGAGACCGCCTGGCTGGAGATGCTCACGGCGGCACAGTTACCGATTACCGGGCGCGGCTGTTTCGCGAACGTAATACGAAAGCCTATGGCATCCTTCTCGATGAAAATCCGCCAATACTCAATAAACTCAAAGACGTTTATGTGCCGACAAGAGCCGAAGCTATAGCCCTGTCAGCCGAGGTAGGCACCACGGGCGCTGCTGGGTTTGATGAAGCCGAACGCCTGCTGGAGGAGGGTAAGGTTGCTGAGGCCAAAGAGCGTTTCGAACAGATGGCTGAACATTTCGGCACTACATGGATTGGCCGTGCATCACGCAACCAACTCAAAAAAATTGCTGAACAATAATTTCAAAACAGGAGAAAATTGAAATGAACAAAAAAATCATGATATTAACGGCGGCAACAGTAATTATGTTGGCTTTACCGGCACCGGCGGAATTCACTGAACCGGACACCTCTGGTTTGGCTTCCAAATATATCGCTGATGCCGGCATTGAGAAGGACCCAAACGTGATTTTCACGGAAAACTTTGAAGAAGGTTCTATAAATGCTGTAACCTCACGTTGGGACGAAGCCAAAAATTCATCACGTTTGTCACTTGCTAAGGATGTCCCTGCAGGGAGTTGCGGCAAGCATTCGATTTTGTTCACACACATAGAAGGAAAGGAGAGTGCACACCTATACAGGCAGCTTTTGCCCGGTTACGACCAGCTTTACCTTCGTTTTTATACAAAGTTTGATACCGACTGTAAACCCATCAGCCATTTTCTCCACGTGGGCGGACACAATCCTCCAACCCCCTGGGCGCAGGGTGGAGCAGGAACCAGACCCGACGGCGACAAATGGTTCACAACAGGAGCCGAAACTTGTGGCGCTTCATGGCATTGGGACTTCTACTCATACTGGATGGAAATGAAGGCCTGTCCGACGGGTAAGTTCTGGGGCAATGACTTTATCAATGATACGAACCTGACTGTGACAAAGGGAGAGTGGATTTGCGTCGAGTTGATGACGAAAATGAACGACCCTGTTACCGAAC
>CAZIKS010000030.1:0-24103 GCA_964539795.1 uncultured Pirellulales bacterium | reverse complement strand
CTAATTTTGAGACCGGAATTTTCCCCAAAATAATCCATGCCCCCGAGGGGTTACCTATTTTAACATTGGAAATGGTTTTTGTATCGGGTGTGAAATTTTTTACAAAAACACACAATAAAACGTACCATTTTGTTACTTTTTTTTCAATTTTTCTTCTTTTCCCCCCTTTTTTTGAACTTTTTTTAACTTTTTGTCGTTTTTGTTTCAATTTTTTGACTTTTTTTCAAACCCCACCCCCATTTTCAGCCCAAAAACAAGGGTGCTTTAAATCTTCCCACAGCCATTTTTAGAGTGAAATTTTCGACTACTCAAAGCTTGCCCATTTTAACATTGAAGGAGGTTTTTGTATCGGGTGTTCAATTTTGTACGTTTTTTTACACAAAAACGGGTCATTTTTTTGCTTTTTGTTCAATTTTTCCGCTTTTTGTTCGTTTTTTTCGCTTTTTGTTCATTTTTTCGTCTTTTTTTGACTTTTTTTCAAACCTCACCCCCATTTTTAGCTCAAAAATCGCCCTCCAGTTTTAAACCACACCGTTCCCAACTTCCAAAAATCAAACCCCCCATAAAACACGTTTTAAGCCCTTAAAACCCACATTTTCCTATAGACCCCCATGCCTGCGCCTAAATCCTTATAGGATAAGCATCTAAGAGCTTATAGGATAGGTGCCAAAGCGCTTCCCAGCCCTTACAAAGGCGTGAATATTTTCCGGCGGTGTTTCAATCGGAACCATCGCTCCATAGAGTATAAGTCCTCCCCCAGCCGCAGCTTGCGCCATAACCTCTTTGACCTTACTTTCGATATCCTCGCAGCTTCCATAGGCAAGTAACTTGGCAGTCACACAGCAGAGCATCGGCCGTCGATTAGCCGTCAGCAGCGCCTTATATTCAGCTAAAGAGATATCAGGACGTTTTTCAAGGTCGAGTCCGAATGCCCTTACGCTGGTGGAACCTGCGGCTATGACCCTGTAAACGAGGTCTTTCCAGTCAGGTACATTCGCGCAACCCCATATCCCGCCTCAGGATGCGCCCGATGGGGCAAGCATACCAATTACCCTGGCTGTATAAGGCAGCACGAATTCGTCGAACAGCTTCAACGAAACCAGCGGCGGTGATGCCCAGGCATCGATTATTGATGTTGCCATAGCGCCATGCTGAAGTTGTATCTGCGCAAACCCAGCACAGAGCTGCGTACAAAACTCCATAAGACGATGGACGAAGCTGCGATTTTCAACAATATCAAGCATAAGTTGTTGATAGCCCCTAAGGTTAACGGCAATCGAAAAAGGAGCGGTTACGGCGGCATAAGCACCCATAATGTCACCGAGGAGCTGTTTTAGTAGTCGGTTAACTTCGAGGGTCCATGGTATACGACCGGCCTTTGTGAAGTCGGGCATAGTCAGGCTGTCAAGGTCGGAGGGCTGTTTGATAATGTGCTGCTGGACTTCGCCGAACCTGTCGCCGGTGTAAACCAGCGGCGCTCCAAGGGCCTCGACTTCGATATTGTAGCAGTCTGCAAAGCTGCATGGCAGATCATAACCGTATTCAAGCAAAGCATTTAGCTGGCAGTAAACGTGGGCTATTGGGTCCTGACATATTCTTCGAACGGGCAGGCCGCAAAGGCGGGCGGCGTGTTCGTGAATCTGCAGTATGATTGGTACACGGTCGGGCTGGTGGAAGCTGTTGGAGATACGGAAGCGCTGCAGCGGTGTTAGCTGCTGGCGGGTAACCTGGTCGTGAACCTGCTCAGCAAGGGTTAAAAGGTGTTTTTCAGTGATTTTTGAAGGGGGGACCCTGCTGCCTTCAGGCATAAGCTGTAACCTTTCAGATTAATGCGAATCCATATAAGCTGTTGGCTGTATTGCTGTTACAATTGCCGGATTGGACCGGCTTAGAGACTGTATTGAAAGTATATTATCCATAATTCAGCGGAGAATTCAAACATCAGTTTTTAGCTGTTGTGAAACAGGCAAAAAAGTGTGTTTTTGTGTATTGGGGGGTTTTAAGGTACCCTACCTATGGCATGAATTGTTTTTGGGCTGAAAATAGGGGTGGGGTTTGAAAAAAAGCGAAAAAAAGGAAAAAAAAGTCGAAAAAAGGAACAAAAAGTGAAAAAATGACTCGTTTTTGTGTGTAAAAACGTACAAATACCTAAGGCACAAGCAAGCTTGCTTCACACCCGATACAAATGCCACGTTCAATGTTAAAATAGGTAACCCCTCGGGGGCATGGATTTTGCGGGGCAAAATTTCTCTCTCAAAAGGATGGAGATTAAAATGTTAAAATGGAGAAGGTGGGGAATTTAGAAAAGGAGGGAATTGGGGTTATTATATTTAAGGATATATTGGATATGTTACGTCGGCGGCAGAGGTAGGAAGGAAGTTCTTTGAGATATAGTGAGGATTGAAGTCAGAAAAGGATTGTGATGTTGGATGATGACGGACCGGGTGGTTGGCGTGGTCGGTGGGTTGTATTACGTTTGTATGAATTCCAAGTAAACTAACTCTATCGGATTATTTTGACGATGCCCCGGTTGGCATCGACATGTATGGTTTGCCCGGTTTTTATGATCTTTGTCGCGGGGCCTACGTTGACAACCGCAGGAATGCCATATTCGCGGGCGATAATGCTGCCATGTGAAAGCATTCCACCAATATCCATGACTATTGCAGCGGATGGCATAAAATAAGGAGTCCAGCCGGGATCAGTAAAAGGAGCCACGAGGATTTCACCTGGTAATATGTATTGATCCATGTCAGCTCTTAGTATTACTCGTGCTTTTCCAGTAACTATGCCGGAGCTTACCGCCAAGCCATGTAATACCTCTGTTTTAATGTCAATAGTATCAGGCGTGTAATTTTCACCATCGAATTTGCCAATAATCACCTTGGGCGGTACGAAGGACATATTCTTTTCGTATTCACTTTGGCGTGTTGAGATAACTTTTTTAACATCAAAGTCGGCTTTGTTCTGTGTTACCGGCTCAATCTCTTCAAGCCTTAAAAAG
Organism: uncultured Pirellulales bacterium; assembly: GCA_964539795.1. Classification (GTDB taxonomy): domain Bacteria; phylum Planctomycetota; class Phycisphaerae; order Sedimentisphaerales; family Anaerobacaceae; genus CAZTKW01. The sequence goes on along the minus strand of CAZIKS010000030.1, from coordinate 21,099 downwards.
AAGATGTCCTCAGCGTCTGACAGTATTTCGCTATTATGAAGTCTTTTGCCAAGCTCAAGGAGGATTTTACGCAATGCTGCCATGAATCGAACAGTTTGGCTCTTCCAGTTCTCACGAATGACGGAACCTCTTTGTGCTGTTCTTAGAAGATAATTGAAAAGCCATCGCTTAACTGGATTCTTAAGCTTCTGTCGGCATTGCATTGTAATTTGAAGGCGGTTTTCGGCGAGTTTGTTATATCTCTTTAAATCCTCTGCCTGGCCTATGCAGTCTTTATAGTTACGTAAGATATTCAGGATATAATCTGGATTCTCAGACCATCGAGGGTTAAACAATTCATATTCGCCGCGACAATGGTGACCGTGCTTAACCATGAATTGATCCCAGCTTTTCAGGAATTCGACGCCTCTGTCTACTGAGGCTATTTTGTCACGGATGATTTGCCATTTGTTTCCGGTAAGGATTATTTTTTGTACCTCTTCAATTTCATACGCTTTTAGTGAGAGCCGCCAAAGGTCAAGTCCAGCCTCGGCACTCTCTATATTGCTCATTCCAGAGAAAAGGCTGTTCGCTAATGCATTTCCCTTTTCTCCAAACCACTTTTGGCAAAGTTTGTTAAGTATTAAAAAAGAACCGAATCCGTGAGCAACAAACATCAGACCGGTAAATTCAGCTTCCCCTGAAACTGCTGCTGAAAAAGTCACAGCCAGTTCTGCTTCGCTCATGGATGAAAAGCTGAAAGAATCAAGCTGATTGCAGTGGTGTCGTATGTTGTCTATAAATCGAGCAGCCCTTTTTTCTGTGAACGAAAAGATACGAGCAAGAGAGATTGGTAACTTGATTAAAGTTTTGAACAAACTGAAGTGTAGGTCAGGAAGATTTTCATCTGGCATACTTAGTTCTATCAATTCCCAAATCTTTCCATGTTCACCACCAAAAATCATGTCAGCATCGACGCTCACCAGCTCTGGAAAATTCTTGGCAAAGGCAACGCCGGTGTTAAGATTACAATATACACGGCCAGCAACAAGACCAAATACAGGATGGTCACCAATCTCAACGCTTACTAAACTGACAAATGGGGCGAACATGGCATTAACAAACTTTTGCATTATTGACCAAGTAACCGGAGTTATCACATCAGGAGCGACTTCGCCGGTGTTGGCATTTGTCCAAACCTGGCGTTCTTCCAATGACTTTTGTTGTGGGATTGTGGTAATTGGTCTGGTTTGGATAAACCAGATTTTGTTTTCTCGTAGAGCCCATTCGATGTCCTGTGGACTGTCAAAGTGTTTTTCAACTTTTTTGGCAAGTTTTGTGAGCCTTTTCACTACAGAATCCATGGCACATGACTCGGAAGTCAAGTTCTTAGAAATAATTCGACATTTCTTCCTGGCTATGACAAATCTCTGTGGTGTGGCTTTTCCTGAAACCAAAGTATCACCGAGCCCAGAGACAGCCTCAATTATGATTCTGCTTTTATATCCATTGACAGGGTCGGCAGTGAAAATAACGCCGGAGGCATCAGCCTCTACCAGCAACTGGACAATTACAGCCATGTTCACTGCAAGATGGTCGAAACCATTCTTTTGTCGATAGTCATAAGCACGCTCTGTCCACAAGGAGGCCCAGCATTTCTTTATCGCATCGATACAACCTGACAGGCCAGTTATTCCCAGATAGGTTTCATATTGGCCGGCAAAAGAATGTCCCGGCAAATCCTCAGCGGTAGCTGATGACCGAACTGCCACACGGTCAGCAACAAATGCTTGATAGTGATTTTTTATCTCGCTGCGAAGAGCAACTTCTAAAGGAGCTTTGATAATAGACTGCCGGATTTCTAATAAAATGGATTTTCTTTCTTTCAGGGAGGCTGAATTAAGTTTGTCTGCTGCCGATTCTATAAAACCAATAAGGTTGTTGGTCTCTAAATGTTCTCTGAAGGCGGTTGCCGTGATACAGAATCCGGATGGTACCTTAAGGCCGATCCGACTCATACGAGCAAGGCCAAGAGCCTTGTTACCTACCAAATGTAAATCAGGGCCTCTAATTTTTTCCAGTGATATGACCAATTTGCTTATTCCATTGCACTTTTAATTCTTTTCAACAATATTAATTATAGATGACATGTTACCAGATTGACTTGAGAATCACAAGGAAGTCGGTGTAGTCATTCAATCCGTTGCACTCACAGCGGTATTAGTATGTTCAATCCGTTTTTTGTTTCTGAGGCCTGAATAAGGTACCTAAGGCACAGGTACCTAAGGCACAGGCACATAGGACCTAATACCTGAGGCACAGGAGCCCAGGGGTGCAGGGGTACCTAAGGCACATGTTAAAAAAAACCCTGAGTTTGAGTAAAAAAAGCACCTGACCCTATCTTATGAATTCTTTTATGAACGTCTAAGTAGTCTTATTTTTCTGATACTACCTTAGCTGATTTTATTACTACAGTTTCAACGGGAACATCGGGCGTTCCACTGCGCACCGTCGTCTTGACAGCCGCTATTTTATCAACAACATCCATACCCTCAACCGTCCTGCCAAAAACCGCGTATCCCGGATTGCGCCCCTCGACATAATTTAGAAAGTCATTGTCCTTATGATTGATAAAAAACTGGCTGGTAGCGCTGCCAGGATCGTTCGTGCGTGCCATCGCAATAGTCCCTCTATCATTCTTCAAACCATTGTTGGCCTCGTTGACAATTGGCGAATGAGTTTGTTTTTTCCTCATATCCGCTGTTAATCCGCCGCCCTGTATCATAAAACCGTTTATGACCCTATGGAATATCGTTCCATCGAAAAAACCCTCCTCAACGTATGTTAAGAAATTCTTTACGGTCAGCGGCGCGGCGGCCTCATTAAGCTCGATAACAATATCGCCCAGACTTGTTTCCAGTTTCACCATTTTCAGTTTGCTGTCACTCACTTTTGTCTCCTTACTAACTTTTTCTACTTCAACTTTTTCTTCCTGAACTTTTTCCTCTGTCACCACAGTTTCCTTTTCCCTGTTATCGCAGCCAGAGGTTAAGGCTATTGCGATTACTATCGAGGCTGCTAAAACAAAAGTAAAAACTGAACCAAACCATAACCTGCGAGTCATACAATATCCCTTTCAAAACAAAGTCTCTGAAAATTTATAATTTAATACTCGAATATTATACTCACAAACAAAGGGGTTTTGCCATAAGCTTTTCCAAAGTAAATTGCTGTGAAGCCAATTTTTGGGCCAAAAACAGGGGAGAAATTGGCTTTGATTGGGTTTGAATTGGGTTTGTTTTGAGGGCAAACTAAGGGGCGAATTTTGTTCATAAGACTCTATCAAATAAAAGTTTATGTTCATTTGGTTGTCCAGGAAATTGGGTTTGTTTTTTCAAAAAAGAGTTCGTAGTTCGTGGTTCGTAGATTCACTTCGTAATTAGTAGATTGGATTTCGGTGGTCATTTAAGAATCTCCAAATCAATAAAATTTCAAGGGAGTTTTAAAAAAGAGGCCTCCCTATAATTAGATGAACTTGCGCGTTTGATACGAAAAATCCCCCAATCGGCGGTGTTGGAATTTGCTTAACAGCCTGTGATTAAAGCAATAAGAAAATTTTTGTTTTTTCCGGATTTCTTCTGTGCATACTTGCGCATTTGGTACGATTTTTCGCCACAACAGCGGTGAATCGAAAGCGAAAAAAAAAGGTGAATTTTTTTAACAAAAGCCCAAAATTTGTGACAAAAAGTTGAAAAATGCGAAAAAATGCCCCGTTTTTGAGTAAAAAACTTCACCGTTTTTTTAAACTCTGACATCGGTATTAAAATAGGCAATTTTTGAATATTGGTCAGCGTTTTCTTCTCAATATCACCGCAACAAGGCCGAGCAGTAAACGCGTTATTCCAAGTCGAGGACAACACGAAAACCGAACATGTAGAAGTGGTAGACAGGGTTGCTGATGAGTTTGGTTGCAACTCGGCAGTGGTACGCATCGTCTCTCCAACAGCCGCCGCGGAGAATACGAACCCCACTGGCGGGGCCAGGGCCGGTCGGGTTGTCGTATGGGCTTTCGTAGTAGTATTCTGCATCATACCAGTCGTTGCACCACTCCCAGACATTACCTGCCATATCATACAGGCCATAGCTGTTTGGCGCGAAGCTACCAACGGGGGATGTATAGGGCTTTACATCGTTGTAATCTGGATGATAACCATTTGGGTAGCTTAAATCATAAGAGTAGCTTTGATCAGCATTGTAATTCGCCTGACTGTGCGAGATTGTATCGCTCCATGGGAAACGGTAATAGGGATTGTGGTTTCCGCCGTGTGCTGCGTATTCCCACTCGGCATCGGTTGGAAGACGGTAGCCGTGTTTTGAAAAATTGCAGACCCAGGTAGAAAGGTCATAGCAACTCTCATAACCTTCCTCGCCGCTTCGCCAGTTACAATATGCAACTGCTCCATACCAGCTTACCGTGACCATGGGGTCATCCGACATATTACGGTTGCCCTTTGTCCTCACGCTGAAAGTTCCGCTTACATCGTGGTATTCAATCTGACTATCATCGAGGTAGTCAAGCAGACCATCACTGTACGTCTTACAATAGAGTTAATCGTTGCTGCTGTCTGATGATGCGTAGACACTTGTACCGCCTACGACTTTTATCTGCCCAGGATATGCAGAATTGAGATAATCACAGTACTGCTGGTTGGTTATCTCGCAAGTGCCCATAAAGAATGCATCAAGAAATACCGCGTGGAGGAACGATAGAGTAGGAGAGCCTTCTTCAAAATGGTCTCCCATTTCAAACTCACCATCGGGTATATATACCATATCATCCGGTACACAGGGGTCGGTGGTAAGCCACTGACTTGCCAACGTGTTTACATCATTCCAATCGTAGAGGTTTAGCCACTGATCGCCGATAACGGCGAAATCATCAAAATCGACAAAACAGTCGCCGGTAATGTCAGCCGATGGACAGGCAACAAGGCCTGAGTCGCCTGAAAATAGAAACACAATTAATAAAATGCTCCAAATCTTTTTTGCCATTTTTTCGTCCTTTCAAGAATTTGCGGAAAAACTTTAACCGGCTGTGTATATAGTGCGGTGAAAACGGAATCTATAACGGTTTTTTTGGGAAATTCGGGAAATTTTCGAAAAAATCGGTGTAAAACCTGCAATTTAGCTGCAAATTACGGTCTGTAGGGGCTTTTGGGACGACAGAGGAGAAAAAAAAGTAAAAGTTAGAATTAAAAAACCAAAAGTCAGCTTTATTCCCACTTATGTTGTTTTATTGAAGCGAGAATCATTTCGGCGCACTGCATAGCGGCCAGACCTTCTTCTGCGCTCACTTCGGGTTTGGCCGTCTTGTCGGCAACGGCCTGGAGAAACGCCTCCTGCTCAAGACGCAGCGGTTCCTTGTCATCGATTTTGAGTTTTTCGATATGCAGCATGTCTGTCCAGTTGGCCTTCAGGAGATTGAATTTGCCGCCTTTTTTAAGCTCTCTGACCTTCTCTACAACGTCAGTATTGGGGTCGGCCTTTATTACGGTGCCGGTCTTCTTGAAATAATCCACACTGAGATAAGCCTGCCGGCTGAAAACCCTCACCTTTCTTTCTGTCTTCAGGGCCAGGCGCGAGGCGGTAATATTTGCTACACAGCCGTTATCGAAGACGAGCCTTGCGCTGCAGATATCTTCGTTATCCTCTATTACATTAACACCGACGGCGTCGACTTTTTTAATCCTTCCGCCGGCCAGTGACAGTACAATATCTATATCGTGAATCATCACATCGAGGACAACGCCGATATCCGTCGAGCGGAAGGGATAAGGGCTGATTCGTGTGGCCTCGATAAATTTAGGCTCGATATCGAACCGCTTTATCGCCTGAACAACCGGATTGCACCGCTCGGAATGACCGACTGCAACTACGGTTTTATGTTTTTTGGCCAGTTCCACAATTTTTCTGCCTTCTTCGACATTAGCCGCCAGCGGTTTTTCGATGAGCACCGAAACGCCGTTTTTAATGAAGATTTCCGCTAACTCGAAATGATGTATCGTAGGCGCCGCTATCGTTACTGCATCAACCATTTTCACTATGTCGGAACAATCAGTAAAGGACGAGCATTTATATTTCTTAGCCAGATGTTTCGCTTTCTGGGCATCGGTATCGGCCACCGCTACAAGGTCGCACTGGGGCAGTTGATGATAGACCTTAGCGTGAATCGTGCCCATTTTACCTGCGCCTATAACAGCCGTGCGTATTTTCGTATCTCTCATAAGGTTACCTGTCTGGTGTATCATCACCTGCGACTGTGTCCGACAAAAGCCGATTTATTAATGCCTGAAGGTCTCAAGGTATCTGCCGAAACGCTGTTCGCTGCTTTTGATTATTGTGTCAACCATAGCCTGAACATTCTCATCAAGGCCGTCTTCGGCTGCCAGGGCTTTTGCGTTTTCCAGCACTGCACCTCCCTGACGATATAGCCTTTTGTACGCATCGAATATTTGCTTTTGCTGCTCATCGCTTAGGCCGGCCCGCTTTACCCCTCGTTTATTAATACCACGAACCTTCGATGGATAATGACCGCTGATAATCAGAAAAGGCGGAACATCACGATTAATCCCGGCAAGACCCGAGGCATAACACCACCTGCCGACAGTTACAAACTGATGAAGCAGCACCATACCGCTGAGCCAAACTCCGGTCTCAATCCTGCAGTGGCCGCTTATCTGCACATAGTTACTCATAACAATCTTATCTTCGAGTATGCAGTCATGTCCGATATGCACACCTATCATAAGAAGGTTGTCATTTCCTATTCGTGTAAATTCACCCGCATATATACTCGGATGAATTGTCACCTGCTCCCGAATGGTGTTATTATCGCCGATTACAAGCCCTCCGATTTTCGCATCAGCATCTAAACCAAGCATCTGGGGCTGGCCGCCTATCGAACAATTGGGGAAAAAACGGTTGTTTTTTCCAATCCTGACATCTTTGCCTATCACCACATTGGCAACGAGCGTCGTATCGGCCCCGATTGAAACTCCGCTGTTAACAACGCAGTTAGGGCCGATTGCAACGCCATCGGCCAACTGAACATCGCTGTGAACTACCGCGCTGGGATGTATCTCAGTCATCTTTTCTCTTTCTATATCAGCTTAAACTTTCTCATCATCAACAAGCATAAACTTGATTTTAGCTTCAGCAACAACCGCATGGCCCACCATCGCCCTGCATTTACATTGTGCCGTCCTTTTTCCCATCCTGATGGTTTCAGCTTCAAGAGTAAGCTGGTCGCCCGGCACGACAGACTTACGAAATTTCACATCATCCATACCCAAAAGCACCGCCAGTTTGCCGGTATGCTCCAGTTTTTGGGCGAACAACAAACCTGAAACCTGCGCCATCGCCTCCAGAAGAAGAACTCCCGGCATAATAGGCGTGCCGGGAAAATGACCCTGGAAAAATTGCTCATTGAAACTTACATTCTTTATTCCTCTTATTCGCGTATCGCCTTCGACCTCGATTACCTTGTCCACCAACAAAAACGGGTATCTATGCGGCAGAATCTTTTGTATTCTGCGAATATCCAAAATCGCATCAGTCCCGAAAGTCTGCATACGTTCGGCCTGATGCGCCGCCTCATACAACTTACGAACAAGCTGCTGGTTCAGAGAATGACCGCTCTTGTAGGCGACAATTCGTCCCTTAAGCGCTCTGCCCAGCAATACAAGGTCACCTATCAAATCCGCTATTTTATGCCTGACACATTCGTTCGGAAATCTGAAACTGTTCTTCACAGGCCCGTCCGAGTTGATAACCAGGATGTCACGAGGACCAAGGTGCGTACCCATTCCTCGAGCCTGAAACTGTTTTGCTTCCGCCTCAAGCAGAAACGTCCTTGCTGATGCCAGGTTCTTTTCAAAATTTTCAGGTGTCACCCGACAACTGTAAACCTGTCTGCCAACGCCCGTATGACCGCCATAATCAAGGTCGTAGGTAATATTTAACTCTTCGTCATCATACGGCAGGGCATATATCGATGCCCCCCCGGAAGCAATACTAATCGGTTCGGTGATAACAAACTCTTTGCGGCCGGCCTCCTGCTCGACAACACCAACGCGATTGAGTACCTTGAAAAATTCGGCACTGCTGCAATCCGGGGCCGGAAGTTCGGCGCCGTCAATTTCTATAACTATGTTGTTAATCTCCAGGGCGCCAACCGCCGCCAGACAATGCTCCACCGTCTCTATACTGACAGAGCCTTTCTTAAGCGCCGTTCGGCGACTTCGTTCGGCAACGTTTGGAATAACAGCGCTGATTCGAACCGGCTCAGGAACATCGGTTCGAACAAAAACAACTCCGGAATCCACAGGAGCAGGACGAAATACAACTTTAACCTCCCTGCCCCCAAACAAACCTTTGCCGGAAAGCCTGCCTTCACTTTTTATCGTCTTTTGAAGTTTCAAGTTTTTCTATCCTCGCCGCCAGTTGCTTCAACTGCTCAATCAGCTTTGGTAAGCGCCGCGTCATAGCGATCATCCGGTATCTTTCTCTCATGTCAAGCGCAGGGGTCCCCGTTACTTTCCGACCGGCTGCTAAATTACCCATAACAACGGAATTAGCGCCAACTATTACGCCATCGCCTACTTCTACATTATCCGTTAAACCAGCATGGCCGCCCAGTATAACACCGTCGCCAAGCTTGGAACTGCCGGCTATACCGGAGCCCCCTGCCAACAGACAGCATCTGCCGATTATGGCACTGTGAGCGATTTGCACATGATTATCTATCTTCGTACCAGCTCCGATTCGGGTCTCTCCGAACTTTGCCCTGTCAATACAGCAGTTGGCTCCTATCTCGACACAATCTTCAATCACCACTGTGCCGTTATGCGGGATAAGTCTGTGAGCGCCGTTTATGAACGAATAGCCGAAACCGGTCGACCCGATTGTGCTGTTGGCCTGAATGATTATATTATTGCCGATGGTGCAGTTATGATAAACAACAACATTGCTGTCAAGGCGGCAGTTTTTACCGAGCTTGGAATTTTCACCTATTTTGCAACCGCTGCCGATTATGGTGTTTTCACCGATTTGGGCCCCTTCGTCGATTATAACATTGGGCCCGATTGATACACGCTTGCCAATCTTAACATCCCCGGCGACCTTCGCTGTCGGGTCTATCCCCTCTTTTGCACCCTTTAACTCAGGGGCAAAAATAGTCAAAGCTTCTATCAGGGCCGCATCAACATTTTCTACTATCAACTGAGGCTTAGTCAACCCCTCGATTTGAGTGGCTACGATGACCGCTCCTGCAAGGGATTTTTTGAGGCCGGCTATGTGTTTGCTTTCCCTGGCAAAAGTAACCTGGTTCTTTTCAGAGGACGCTACAGTTCCGACAGAGCTAATTTTACACGAACCCTCACCGACCAATTCACCCCCAATCCTTTCAGCCAATTGTGCTACTGTCAGTAACATTCCACGTCAAAACCATAAGACAGAAAAGATTCAAAACCTGCTATCCCGTCTTAAAAAACCATAATCAAAAAAACACTCAAATATGTGAGGTATCTCAAAAGTGAAAACCAAATTCAATAATCAATTGCCCGCATCCACCTGAGCTATTACCTCGTCGGTAATATCTACACATCTTCCGCTGTAAAGCAGCTTATGCGATTTGATAATCAGATTAAGCTCGGTCGAATTCGGAGCCGGAAGCTCGGGTTCGCTCTTTTCAAAAACCATATCCAAACCCTTCTGCTCCGCTACTTTGCTGGTCTTGTCTAAAATCTCCGTATAAAGTTGCCCGATGATTTCCTGGTTCTTAAAAGCAATCTGTTGGTCATAAAACTTCTCTTGAGCCTGAAGACTGGATTGCTTCATCAAAACTTCCTTATACAGTGCCATATAGTCGTTGCTGCCGACCTTCAGCGCCTTCAAACCTTCTGTCTCAGCTTCGATTTCTTTGGCCAGCTTATCCAGCTCCGCCTTCATTCTATTATATTCATTGGCAACTTCCGCCCTGTAGTTCTCGCTTTTCTTACAATCCTTTAGAATATTCTGAACACTGACAACACCAATCTTCAAGGGCACTTTATCATCTTCGGATTCGGCAAAGCTTGCTTTATAGCCAGCCGACAAAATAATCGCAACTGTCAGACAGCTCAATATTATCAATCTAGTTTTCATATGTTGTCCTTTCCTTAATTTTTCGTTGCTTTTGATTCACAAACAATAATTAATTAAAACAGTCTTCCCACTGAGAAGCTGAAAACCTGCTCATCGTCACTGTCATCTTTCATAAACGGTGCAGACAGCTCAAACCTCATTGGAACCGGACCGAACCACTGAGGAAGCAATATTTGGATACCCGTGCCTATTGCCGCACGATAGCCGCCGGTCTCAACCGCTCCGCTGTCCACGAAAAACAACGCTCCAAAATTATCGCTCACCAAAGGAACGACAACCTCTGCACTGGCTATAAATATCCAGTCACTGCCTATTGGGTCTTTGCGCTCAGCGTTCATAACATTTGTCTGGAGCCCCCGAGGGCTAACACCTCGATAATCGAAACCTCTTATACCGTAAAGGCCCGTCCCGCCGCCGTAGAATTTCTCGAAAGCGGGTGCATCACCCACTATGGCGGCCCCAAGTATCTTGGTAGCTAAAACGGTTTTTCGCTCAGACAAATCCTCATAAAGTGTCTTGTAACCTCTATGCACACCTCTTGCTATCCCAAAGGAGTAGTCACCGTCAACCTGTTCGTAACTGACATCAAAGTTGTAACCTGCGCTCGGCATAAACTTGTTGTCGGTAAGGTCCCTGCCGAAACCCACCTTAATACCGGCAAGAAGGTTATTGCCTGCAACGTCTCTTATTTCCTGTGGAGCGTCGAACTCTATATCATCAATTTTAACATTTTCGACTCTAAAGCCGATACTTTTGCGCCAGTGGTTTTTCTCACGTTTCTCAAAACCGACATATCCCTTCGTACGTTTCTCATCATAACTTTCCTGCCATCTTTCATAGCTTGAGCCAATCACATCAAGGGATACCGGCTTGTCATTAAGATATGGTTCGGTAAAGCTAACCGAATATTGGCTGACGTCTGTACCAGGCTGAAATGCAATTCTCAGAGCTTGCCCTGCTCCCTTGAACGCCTTGCCGGTTATAAATTCACCAAAGTTTTCCGGTAAATCGTGAATATCAAAATTTCTCTGGTCAAAAACAAGCTGACCAATAACGCCGCTGTCGCTGCCAACACCGGCACCGAGCATCACAGAGCCGGTTTGGCCTTCAACAATACTTACCTGGGCATCTCTCTGGCCGGGAGTATCACCACTGGGTGTTATAGTTGCCGCCTCCGTTAATACCGTCCTCCGTATTAAGCTCTCTAAGTACCCGCTGCCGTCTCCACGGGCAGTGTCGGCGTTGTACCACCGCCCCGGTTGAAAATCATATTCGTCCAGAACATGACGCACAACTTTGTCCTGAGTCTCTTCGTTCCCTGTTATGTTAATCCGACCGATGCGAAAACGCTCACCCTCCGATATAAGTAGTTCGAAGTTCACCTTGTCTTCGGAAACAAACTTGCTGTTATCCTCGATTCTCATGTCGATAAAACCATTCTCACGATAGAGTTTAACAACACGCCTGACATCAGATTCGGCTCTTTGCTTATTATAGACTTGATGTTCCTGAGATTTAAAGTCGGCACGTATAGTCTGTTCATCAAAATGGTTCTCACCGCTAATATTGATTTCTTCAATAACATAAGCCGGTCCCTCTTTTATTACGAAAGTTATGAGGGCTTTGCTCCGGTCCTGTGTAAATTCACTTCTAACCTCTGCACTGCTATCCAGATACCCTCTTTGGTAATAGATATCATGGAGTTTTGCCAATGCCTTGTTGACGTGTTCTGCTAAATAGTATCGAGGAAAAACATAAAAACGTTTTTTCTTTAGTTTCACCGCTTTTTCAAGCGCACTGGTCTTTATACCCTTATTACCGTCGAACTTCACCGCTGCGATTTTGACTCTTGGCCCCTCATCAACCGCATAAACCAGTCTGCCGAATGACAAGTCTTTCTCTTCCAGTTTCACCGTAGCAAAAGCATAGCCTTTCTTGTGATAATACATAGCGAGGCTTTTTGCTGCCGACTCAGCCACAACGGCATCGAGATAATCACCAATCTTAAAACCCAGCTCTTTCTTCAGCGTCCTTGCTTTGTACTTACGGTTTCCAACAATTTCAATCGACCTGACCAGATTGCTCTCGACAACAACAAATGTCAATTGGATTTTATCCTCGGAAAGAACTGTATTATAATAACTGTATTCGACACCCTTCAACTCTGCTATCCGCTTTACGTCACCGGCTGCTGTAGCCGGGTCAAACAGCTGACCTACCCTGCTGCGAACTTTGGACAATACATCGTTGTCGGTTATAATAAGATTACCAGCCGTTCGAATGCTCTCTATAATAAGTTCTTCTGTCCGCTCATTTTCCTCCCCGGCATGTGAAAACACCGAACCAAAACTAAAAACCATCATCAACGTAAAGTAAATCAGATATCCGTTCCTGCGCATAAGCTCTCCTAAAATGGTTCTTCCATGTGAGAGATATTTTCAAATCGAGTAAACTGTTCTCTGAACATCAACGACACCAGACCGGTTGGCCCATTTCGCTGCTTGGCGATTATTATCTCCGCCTTGCTGTTCGGCTGATATTCTTTATCACCGCGATGGTAATAATCTTCCCGGTGAAGCAGCATGACGACGTCAGCATCCTGCTCTATACTGCCGCTTTCCCGCAAATCGCTCATTCTCGGCCTATGACCTTCTCGCCCTTCCGGGGAACGATTCAATTGGCTCAATACAACCACCGGAATATTCAACTCCCTCGCCAGTGCCTTGAGGTATCTTGATATTGCCGTAATCTCCTGCTGACGTGATTCAATACGCCCGACACCTAAACTCATCAATTGCAAATAATCTACTATGATACACCGTATATCATGCTGGCTCTTGAGCCTTCTTGCCTTCGCTCGAAGAGCCAAAGGTGTCAGCCCTGCGCTATCATCAATATAAATCGGTGCTTCAGACAATGAACCGCAGACCTCCACAAGCTTTTGATAATCTTCGGTGCCGAGCATACCTTTTCTGACCAACTGGGCGTCTATCTCGCTTTTACTGCACAAAAATCTTTCTGCTAATTGCTGTTTGCCCATCTCCAACGAGAATATCGCAACCGGGATTTTCTCGGCAACACCTATATGCTCGGCAATATTCAATGCCAGCGTGGTCTTGCCCATACTCGGCCTGCCCGCTACGATTATCATCTCGCCATTTTGCAAACCACAAGTCAGCTCGTCAAGTTCATAATAACCGGTCGCCAGCCCCGTAACGTGGCCGCCCTTGCGCTTCTCGATAAGCTCATAAGCGCTCAAAACCAAATCTTTCAATGCAGATGCCACTCCGCTTATGTTTTTATCGGTGACGGCAAAAATCTTGCGCTCCGCCTCATCAAGCTTTTGCGATGTTTCACCCGCCTCGTCGTAAGCCTCATCTAAAATCTCACCGGCTGCAACTATAATCTCACGAATCAATTGCTTGTCTTTGACAATATTGGCATAATACATGACATTCGCCGAAGACGGAACCGATTCGAGAACTTTCGCTATATATTCGGCGCCGCCGACTTCTTCGAGCTGCTTGCGCTTCTCAAGCTCGTCACGAAGCAAAACCCCATCAAGTCCTTCCCCTCTGTTTTTCTCATAAAGTCCGATTATCGCTTCAAACATCATCTGATGCTCGATTCGATAAAATGCCTCCGCCTTCACCAGTTCCACAACCTGGCTGATGCACCCCGGGTCGATTAGCATCGAACCCAACACGGCCGCCTCTGCAGCCAATGATTCGGGCATACTGCGACCGGCCAAGCCCGATACAGCACCGGCGCTGCCACTTTGGTTATAGACGCTTGCTTGGTTAGCTATCTTTGTCGGTTGGTTCATTTTCTTCTCCCGCCTGTTCGGGATTTTCGGCCTGGGCCGAGTCTCCGGCAGCGGCCGAAAGACCCTCTTGCTCATTCAGTTGCGAACGGGCCATATCCTGCTCAGCTTTCTTAAACGCCGCAAGGTCCTCTCCTTCGGGGACAACAACAACGCTCACCGTTGCGGTCAAATCATCAGCGAATTTAAGCGTAACTGTCCTTGTTCCAACATCTTTTATATGTTCATGTAATTGTATTATCTCGTCCGCCACTTCGAACCCCTGTTCACGAAGGTTCGTTGCTATTTCTCTGGACGTAACCGAACCGAACAAATGTCCCTGTTCGTTCGCCGTCGCTGCTATAACCGCCTCGGCGCCTTCCACTTCTTCAGCCGCCTTTTCCAGGCGTTTCCTGTTGACTATCCTCTCTTCAGCACGCCTGGCTTTTTCATCTGCAAGAGAACGTAAATTAGCCTCCGTCGGAACTATCGCCAGACCCTGAGGAAGAAGATAGTTGCGTGCATAACCGGCACTGACTTCAACCATATCTCCAAGCCATCCGACTCTATCAATGTCCTCACAAAGCAAAACCTTCATCGTTCTGGCACCTGTTAAATAATTGGATCTTTTCCGTTTTTGCATCGCTTTATCCTCTTTGAATCACACCATTGTCGTCATAACAACGCCAACGGCTTCTATTTCTTCAACTTTACTTGATTATAATTAAAATTCTTTTACCTCATTAAGCAGTAAAAGGTAAAAGAGCCATATATCTGGCACGTTTAATCGCCTTCTTGACTTTTCTTTGACAGCCGGCACAATTACCGCTTCGACGGCGCGAATATATCTTGCCGCGATTTGTTAAAAGTTTCTGAAGTGTATCGATATCTTTGTAATCTACGTAGTTTGTACCTCGTCTGCAGAAACGGCATTGAGTTTGTTCGCCTCTTAAACCACCGTGGCCGGTTGTACCCTTACGTTTGTCACGAGTTCCTGTAAAACCGCCGCCGCTTCTTTTGTTATTCATTGTTTTCATCTTTTACCTCATAGTTCGGGTCAGAAACCCTTGCGTATGCCATATCACATATTTCCCTTCAATCATTTATCATTTCAAAACGGTATATCATCTGTAACATTATCCTTAGCTGCCTGAGTATTTGATCTGTCATAGCTTACATTTCCGTCGCTGATAGCACTGGTATCCGCCGCACCGGGTGCACTCCCGAGAAACTGAAAGTTTTCAACTGTAACCCGGTGTTTACTCCGCTTCGTGCCGTCCTGAGCCGTCCAACTGTCAAAGCTTAGCCTTCCTTCGACGAACAACGCTCGGCCTTTGCTCAGATACTTGTTGATATTTTCCGCCTGTCGTCCGAAAGCACGACAGTCTACAAAACAGGTCTCTTCTTTTTTAGTCCCGTCCTTGCCCGTCCATCTGCGGTTAACCGCCAGACCAAATTCAACCACTGCCGTCTCACTCGGAAGATAAGACAACTGAGGGTCACGAGTCAGATTACCCATCAAAAATACCTTATTAAAATTAGCCATGTTAAAACTCCTATAATTGTATTTACGCCATTAGCTTGCAAACCTGAGAACTACTGACCTGTCTCAGCATCTTTTTCTTTCTTGTCCTCTTCGCTTTCAGCCGGTTCCGTTCCCGGTTCGTCACTTTCTTCTGGCTCAGGTAGCTCTGCTTCCGACAACACCGCTTCAAATGACTGGTCTTCAGCTAATGCCGGAGCTTCGGATAATTCTTCAGCTTCTACAGTAACAAATGGTTCTTCCGCCTTCGTAACAGCCTTTTGTCCCTGCCTTTCAACCTTCATAAAAGGCGTCTCTTTTTCGATATGCTCCTGACTCATTGACTCGGCGCTTAGAATCAGAACACGCATAATGCGTTCCGAAAGTCGAACTTCTCTTTCGATACCACGAATTCTTGTGCCGTCGGCTCGAAAGTAACAGAGAATATATGTCCCTCGGCTGTGGCCTCTAATCTCGTAGCTGAGTTTACGTTCATCCCACTTTTGAATTGAGACTATCTCCGAATCAGCTTTTTTCAGGATTGTCTCGATGGTCTTATTAACTCCGTCCCAGTCCGATGCCGCCTGGGCTGAATCAACAAGAAACATGGCCTCATATAATTTTTTAACGACAGTTTCCAAGCCTGGTACCTCCTGTTAAATCTTAAACAGTTAATAATTCTTTATTTTCTTTCATAGATAAAATAAAAGTTCAAAACTCATTAAACTTATTCATTGCCGACTCGATTCCATGTTCGGCCCACCAAAGCACGGCTTCCTTTGCGCTTTCAATCGCCTCATTAAGAACGGCGGCCTCCGGCTCTGACGGCTTATCCAGAACATAATCTTCAGCAGCCCTTCTGCCGCTCTGGCCGATGCCTATTCGCAAACGCCCGAATTCTTCCGTGCCCAGCTTTTCTATAATATCAGCAAGACCATTATGACCACCCGAAGAGCCTCTACGTCTGATACGAATCTTGCCCGGCTCAAGGGCCATATCGTCGCTTATCACAAGCAAATTTGACAACGAAAGCCTGTAAAAACCCATCGCCGTCGCAATTGCCTGACCGCTGCGGTTCATAAACTCCCAAGGCTTTAACAATATTAACTTTTGACAATACTCCAATTCGCCCTCGCCGAAAATCGCACCGAATTTCTTCTTTCTAACCTTTATATCCAGCGCACAGCTAAGCGAATCTATTACCTTAAAACCGGCGTTGTGCCGTGTATCAACATACTCGTCGCCAGGATTACCAAGACCGACAACAATTTTAATCCCAGGCATAACTAATCATCTCACTGCTTACTTTTCAGTATCGCAAAACTCGTCCCAACCTGCGTAGAAGAAAGGATATATCATTTATTCAGACCTACGCATTGAGGACGATTATATTTTCCATTACTTACCTTCTTCTGAAGATTCTTCTTCAGCTTCTTTCACCTCGCTGATAACCTCCGGTGCAGTCGGCTCTTCTTCCTCAAGCTCTTCGGTACTCTTGGCCACAGCGACCAGACTGCACGTAACAAGCAACGTCGATGGGGAGCTTACCAGCGTCAGACCCGCCGGCAGTTCTGCATCACTGGCATGAAGCGAGTCCCCTACACCTACCTCTTTGACAGATACAACGATAGTTTCCGGAATATCACTTACTTTGCACTCTATCTCCAGGTGGTCCGCATGCCCTTCTATAATCCCGCCTTCCTGAGTGCCTTTGGCTGTCCCTTTAAGCTCGATGGGAACTGTCACCCTGACCGTCTCGGTCACATCAACTCTCATCAGGTCAATATGAATGATGTTCTTTCCCAAATGGTCGTACTGAAGTTCCTTAAACATCGCAGTTTCTTTCTTTCTGCCAATCTGCACATCCACTACCCGGTGTCCGTGATGAAGACCTTCTACTAAATTGTGCGCATCTAAGGAAAGAGCAACCGGTTCTTTTTTATGGCCGTACATAATGGCCGGTATCCGACCTTGCTCACGTATCTTCGCCGCGTGCTTCGAGCCCGTATGTTCTCGAATCTCCCCCTTCAAAACCAAATTCTTTTCCATAACTTCCTCACATATCGTTCTGTCTATATATTGTCGAGTATCCAAAAACAAAAAACATAAAATTTTATTAAAACAGGCTGCTGACCGATTCGTTTCTGTGAATTCTTTTTATCGCCTCACCCAGCATCGATGAAACGCTCAAAACTTTGATAGTACCAAGTTCACTTGCCTGTTTTACCAGCGGAATAGTATCTGTAACAACAACCTCATCAATCGAAGTCTCCCCAATACGTTCCAGTGCCTCACCTGCAAAAACTCCGTGTGTAGCGCCGACATATATCTTTTCTGCCCCGCGCTCTTTAACCAGCTTTGCAGCGCTGCACAATGTACCAGCCGTGGCGATTATATCGTCGCACATCAGAATATTTCGGTCCTCAACCTCTCCTATTATTTCTTGCGCCTCCACCTCACTGCCGCTCATTCGTTTCTTGTGCACAATCGCCAGTTCTCCTCCAAGCTTCAAAGCGTATTTGGACGCTGTCTTCATATTACCGACATCCGGCGAAACCACCGTCAGTTTATCGATTTTTTTGTCAAGAAAATACTTGGACAATACCAGCTCCCCTGTCAGATGGTCGACAGGTATATCGAAAAAACCCTGTAGCTGGTATGCGTGCAGGTCTATTGCTATCACCCTGTCGGCGCCTGCCGTTGTGATAAGATTGGCCACAAGCTTAGCCGTAATAGGAACTCGTCCTTCGTCTTTCCTGTCCTGACGCGCATATCCAAAATAAGGCACTACCGCCGTAATACGTTTCGCGCTGGCTCTTCGAAGACAGTCAAGATAGATTAATAACTCCACAAGGTGCTCATCAACCGGATTGCTGGTTGACTGAACGACAAAACAGTCTCTGCCCCGAACATCATCTTCAAGCTTGATATATTTTTCACCGTCAGGGAACCTCTCTATCTTCGCACCGCCAAGAGGAATATCAAGATAATTACAAACCGCTTGAGACAATGCCGGATTGCTGCTGCCAGTAAATATCTTCAGATTATCATTCAGGAACATTTCCTTCTTCCTTTTTACCAAAGTCGTCAACATTTTCCTGAGAAACCACTGTTCCAGGCTTGACACTGGAATCGTCTTTCAACTCTAAAGGGGCTATCAGTATCGCACCGAAACCTATATAGCAGTTATTGCCTATAGTCATTTTATTTACCTTCTCCCCGTCGAAGTTGGCCGTTATCGAGCCAGCCCCTATATTGACCTTCTCTCCGACGCGGGCGTCACCGATATAGCTGTGATGCCTGGCACGAACGCTCCGCCCCAGCGTCGAGTTTTTAATCTCTGTAAAGACACCTAACACAACGTCATCCTCTAAAACTGTTCCGCTTCTCAGATAAGCAAACGGCCCGATTCGACATCCTCCACCGATTTTGACCTCACCATGAATATATGTAAATGGCTCAATTTGCGTGTCCTGACCGATTTGAGCCCTCACATCAATCCACGTATTATCAGGGTCAACTATCGTTACACCGTTGTCCATCAGCTTCTGCTGAATCCTCCGCTGCATAATCTTGCTTGTCTTGCTAAGCTGCTCTCTGCTGTTGATGCTCAGGGCCTCTTCCGGAAGCACCGCCGTAACAGCCACAACCTTCAAACCCACTGTAAGCATAATAGACAATACATCGGTCAGGTAATATTCATTTTTAACGTTGTCCGGCTTGACCTTGTTCACCGAATCGAAAAGAACCTTGTTATTGAATAAATAATAGCTCGGGTTCACTTCTTTAATCGCCCGCTGTTCAGCCGTGCAGTCCCCCTCTTCGACAATACCCTGGATATTGCCATACAAATCTCGGATTATTCTCCCGTATCCGCTCGCATCTTCAAGCACCGCCGTTGCCAGTGTTGCCGCAGGTCGTGACCTTTTGTGCATACTAAAAAGCGTTTCCAGAGTCTTGGAGCGAATCAGAGGTCCGTCACCGCAAAGAACTAATGTTTCACCCTCAAAATTCCCTAAATGCTCCTCACAGCACATAACTGCATGAGCTGTGCCTTTTTGCTCTGTCTGAACGACCCAGATAATATCTTCGCTTTCGCTGAATTGCTCTTTTACCTGCTCGGCCCCGTAGCCGACCACAACATACATCTTTTTGACAGCGACCTGCCGACAGGCATCCAGAACATAAGCAAGCATAGGCCTGCCGCAAACCTCGTGTAGAACCTTCGGCATTTGCGTGTTCATCCGGCTGCTGACGCCTGCCGCCAAGATTATCGCCACTCTTTCTGACATCTGTTCCTGTCTTGTTACAAAACTATCAACTCTAACTTACAAACCTACCCGACCAGGACTCGAACCTGGAATGTGGGCACCAAAAGCCCATGTGTTACCAATTACACCATCGGGTAACACAAATACACAAAAGCAAAACGCTTCTGATTTTCTTCCTGTTGTCTTCTGCTCTTATGCTCACGGTGACCTTCTTGTATAGGTCCGACCTGGCTCCGTCGGAGGCTTGAGTCAGCCAAGCCGTGATTCTGCTGACCCCAAAATATTGACTACTTACCATTCTTAAATAATCAATCGCAAACTACCCCTTGCGGCGGAGCATTTTTATCGCCAAAATATAGCTGATTTACTATTACTAAGCAACCTTTTTTTATTTTTCTCAAAAAATAACCAATATTACTGCCAAAAATGCAGTTTTTTATAAAAAATGCCACCTGCCGGCTTCCTGCTGCACATACACATCCTATTATTTTTTGAGGTATTCGGTCAAAAGTTTCTGCGCCAGCTCATCCGAATCTCCGTATTGCTTCCTCAGCCGCTTTAGCTCGACCTTGAGTTCCTCTACAACACCTGCATAATCCGGTTCACCGTAAACATTGTTCAATTCGTTCGGGTCTTTCTCCAAATCATACAACTCCCACGCATCGATATCATAATAGAAGTGCATCAGCTTATATCGCCTCGTCCGCACTCCGTAATGCCGTTTTACCATATGCACAGCCGGATATTCGTAATAGTGGTAGTACATCGATTTGCGCCAATTCCCCGGAGTTTTACCGCGCAATAGCCGCCGCATACTTCGCCCCTGCATATCACCCGGCTTGACTGCACCGGCAAAGTCAAGAAAAGTCTCGGCAAAATCCAGGTTCAGAACAATATCACTATTGACCGAACCCGACTTGATTTCTCTCGGATACCGTACCAGAAGAGGCATTCGCAACGACTCCTCATACATAAACCGCTTGTCGAACCAACTGTGGTCGCCTAAATAAAAACCCTGGTCGGAAGTATAGAGCACCACCGTATTCTCAGCCAAACCGGATTCATCGAGATAACCCAGCAGCCGTCCCACATTATCATCCACCGAGGCGATGCAGCGCAGGTAGTCCTTGATATAGCGCTGGTATTTCCATTTCTTTAGCGCCTCCTCGCTAAGCCCCACCGGCGGGGTCATTTTAACATCCTTGGGCTGTAGATGACGTTCTATCGTCATCTCCTGCTGCCGGGCCGCATCGCTGCGAGTTTTGTAATCGTCGTTAAACGTCTCCGGCTCGGGGATATCGCGATCGTCGTAGAGCGTCTTG
>CAZIKS010000029.1:0-24204 GCA_964539795.1 uncultured Pirellulales bacterium | reverse complement strand
GGTTACCCTGGAATGAGCCGGGACTGGAAGTTCCGAAGTAAACGTCGTGCGAAGTAGCGCCGGAACCGGCTGTCCAGCTAAGGTCGGCATCCACAGCTATATCAGAAGCACTGTCAGCCGGGCTGGGATTAGTTGCCTGAGAGCGGGGTGGGTCGTCGGCAGCGTCAGATGTGTATAAGAGAGAGGTTGTGCCGCCAGCATTGACTTCGTCGATGCGCCAGTAATAGGTCGTATTGTTAGCCATTGCGCCGGGGTCGAAGGTTGCAACAGTCTGGTTACCCTGGAATGAGCCGGGACTGGAAGTTCCGAAGTAAACGTCGTGAGATGTTGCTCCTGAGCCAGCCGTCCAGCTAAGGTCAGCGGTTGTATTTACACCGGTAGCGCTATCAGCGGGGCTGGGATTAGTTGCCTGAGAGGGCGCAGCGACTATCGTCGTGAAACTCCAGACCACTCCTGTAGTAGTTCCGGCGGCGTTGATTTCGTCGATACGCCAGTAGTAGGTCGTATCGTTGGACATTGTACCGGTATCGAACGTAGCGGCTGTCTGGTTGCCCTGAAATGCGCCCGGGCTGGAAGTTCCGAAGTAGACATCGTGTGAGGTGGCGTCAGCCCCTGCCGTCCAGCTCAAATCAGCGTTAATGCTGACAGAAGTAGCAGAGTCAGCCGGGTTTGGATTACTTGCCTGTCCCGGAGGCGAACCGCCGCCCGGCGTATATGTAGCGTATATCGAGTAGATGTAATTCGACTGTGAACTGCTGCCGAACGGGTCGGGCATACCGCCGGACCACGTTTCATCAGAGTTTGCCCTGCCGGGTGTACCATCCTCGCAATAAATGCCGGGGTTACTCTCATAAACCCATGCAAGCCATATCGTTGTTCCGGATGAAACAAAGACAGGACTTATCAGGTCAATCGTCTGCCAATCAGTACTGCCGCTTACAGCAGTTTCCACGGTAAATGCTATTCTTGCATCAGGTAAACTGGCTCCAGTATAAACACCCAACAACATATTCCCGCTTCCGCCTGTGTGGTACATAGTAACACTTTGGATTGTACCATCGGCTGGCATAGTAAACGGCATAGCCCGTCTGTTGGCGGTCGTCACCGAATCGCCAAAAATGGTTGTATTACCTACCGTTGCCGTGCTTTCGGTTTCGGTTGTAAAACTCCAGACTATGCCTGTGGTTGTGCCAGCAGCATTGATTTCGTCTATACGCCAGTAGTAGGTCGTATCGTTTTCCATTGTGCCGGGGTCGTAAGTGGTAGCCGTCTGGTTGCCCTGGAATGTACCCGGACTGCTCGTGCCGAAGTAAACATCGCGGCTCGTGGCACCTGAACCTGCTGTCCAACTCAGGTCTACAGTAATGCTTACATCAGTGGCACTGTTGGTCGGATTTGGGTTACTTGCCTGTCCGGGAGGTGAGCCGGCAGCTTCCGTAGTGAAGTTCCAGACATTGCCGGTGGTTGTGCCTTGAGCATTGACCTCATCGATACGCCAATAGTAGGTCGTATCGTTGGCCATTGTACCGGGGTCAAAGGTAGTACCTGCCTGGTTGCCCTGGAACTCGCCTGCATCCGGCGTCGAATCCGTGCCGAAATACACATCATGCGAAGTTGCACCGGAGCCTGCCGTCCAGCTCAAATCTGCATCTACACTTACATCAGTAGCTCCATTGCCTGGGTTAGGATTGCCGGCCTGTCCGGGAGGGCCCCCTCCTCCTGGTAAATTAACCAAATCCAGTACATCGTCGATCCAGCCGTCATCAGCAGGGTCGGCCCCTCCGAGGTAGGAAGGAATTGTTACTCCGCTAAGGTACGGATGTGAGCCACCTATACCACCGTCAGCTATTGTGGTTGAGCTCTCCAGCACGTGAGAGCCGTTGCATTTGTAATCGCTGCCGGTCTTGTGCAACCCGGTGGTTTCGTTTGCATAAATGGTTGTCGAATGCCCCGCAGATTCATATCCATCTGCGCTATAATCATTGGCATAATTCGCAACATTTATTATTTCTTCAGTCCTTGTTCGTGGCCAGAAATAGTTGTCTTCTACGTTGACCGTGTTCATATCGATGTCACTTTCAACCCATAGATTCCACGTAAAAAAAATGTTGAGGTCATTCTTGTCGCCTCCCGGGCCTCCATCTTCAATAATATTGTTGTAATAATGAAAATGCGGATGATATGGGGGATCGTAGTTCGCAGGGCCAGCTTCGCCACCACGACGTAACTCCAGTTGTGTTTTGATTAGCGTATTGTTGTAAAAACAAGCATGAAATGGCTCCCTACTACCACAATAATGCTCACCGACTACCGCTGATATTACACTGCTGTCTGAGGCAAGTATGTTATTGTAGATTTGCATGAAATCCTGACATGTGAGTAATGTGTTTTGTGCTTGATTTCTTATTATATTGTGATGTATCTTGTCTCCGTAGTCGTTATACGTTGTATGGTCTCCGGAATGGTCAAGAGAAAGCCACTGACGATTTTTATGTTTGAACCCCGTATTAGAACCCTCGATCAGGTTATAGCTTATTTCGTTCTTTCGTAATGCTTTATCAATGTCAACGTCACAAGGGTCCCCAACATAATCTGAATATATGGCTATATTTGCACAATTAGGGCTATCAGTGCATCCATTATCCTTCAGATGACACCACTGGATTGTTATGTGGTGGCAGGCCCCACTATCATTAGGTATTATTATCCCTCCGCCGTTGGCGCCAGTCCCGCAGTGATTGTCATGGAGATAAAGATACCTAAATATTATGTTTGTGGCTGTATCCAAATATATCCCAGACCCGGCACTACCAGAACTTGGATTAGCTAATCCGCCTCCCGTTATTTCAAAGCTTTCGAATATCCAGTACTGCGGGCACCTGGTATAGCTGCCGTCGTAATACTTGATAACAGTGTTTGCCTCGCTATGCTGACCATCTATTATAGCCCACTCACCCGGATAGGATTTTACAGTGAACCAATTATCCTCGTCGCCCTGTTTGTAATGGGGTATGCTGACATGCTCATTATATGTTCCTTCTCTGAGATAGAGGGTATCCCCCGGCTGTATGACATCGATACCTTTCTGAACTGTAGCAAACGGACTTCCAATACTGCCGTCATCATCATCATCGCCGTCTGTAGCAACATAATAATCGGTAGCCACAGTGTTTGCGGCCAGCCCCAGCAGTACAACAAAGGCCATTAAACAAATTAGTTTCTTAGACATGATTTGCCTCCTTAAAAAAGTGTTAATGATTTGAATTTCTCCATTCGCTCATCGTCTAACTCCGCCATCGAACGATTATTTCGCTAATGTGCAAAACGCACAAACTCATTGCTGTAACGAAGTTACAGCGCATACTACCGTATATTGGAAGTTTCGAGGATACTCCTCCGAAATTTCGCACATTCGTAATGTAAGCTATATACCCCCCCCCAACTTTTGTCAAGTGTTTTTCGGATTTTTTAGAATAAAGGGCACGAAGAGCAGAATACCATATAATTTAGCAAAATTGCCGGTTGAGAGTGAAAATTATGGCTGAAAACAATAAAAACGGGTATCCAGGTTCCTTGTCAAAAACATGCAAAATACATGATAATAGCCACACTTTTTGCATGTAATTCGCTAAATTGGCGGATTTTATAGGAATTCAGCATATAAAGTTTTACATTAATGTTGAAAAATTGCGGTTTGGAAGTATGTTCCGGCTGGTTTTACCTTTTTTTCTATAATTATTTATCGTATAATAGCATAAAATCGTATAATAGCATAAAATCGTATAATAGCATAAATATAGAATAATTACGGCGGTATATAAGGTGGGGCGGAATAAAACAACTCTAAATACCGTCTTTATTAAGGATAAGGTGTTTCAAAAGAACATCCGTATATGATAAAACGTTATGGAGAAGGTATTTATGACTTTTAAGCTTCGTTTGACAAAGTTGCTTCGGTCGGCGGTGTTTACGTCATTGATAATCGGTATTTTGGGCGGGTGCAGCCGTGAGCACTACAAATCCGAAGCCGATGAAGAAGTGTATAATATTATCGACAGCAAATGGGAGGATGATTTCGGCAATAAGGCCAATTATACAATCAGTGATGCACCGGCAGAGGCAAATGACCTGCAGATAGAAAAAGCCATACCGACGGAGCCTGTAAGCCTTGCTCAAGCGGTTGCTATGGCTACCGAATACAACCGAGATTACCAAAGTCAAAAAGAAAGCCTTTACCTGACGACACTTGATTTAACGCTGAGGCGGCATCGGTACGCACCACAATGGTTCGGAACGATTGACGGCAGATATGCCAAGAGCACCGACGATTCAGGGACGGAATCGGAAGATACAAGTATCGAAAGCAGTGCAGGTTTTGACCAAACCCACTTATTATCCGGTGGTGCGCTAATAAGCACATCACTGGCAGTTAACTGGGTGCGTTTTCTTATCGGTGACCCGCGGACGTCGCTCGGCTCGGTTTTAAGCGCTACGGCTGCATTTCCACTGCTTGGCGCCGGCGCCGGCAAAGTCGAATTAGAACAATTGACCCAAGTTGAACGTGAAGTTCTCTACCGGATACGCTCATTTAACCGGTATCGTAAAACATTTGTTGTTTCGATTATAAACGACTATTATCGGGTTTTGCAGCAGAGAGACAGTGTAACGAATGCTAAGAATAACTATGAACGAACTGTAGAAAATCAAAATAGCCTTGAGATGAGGGCAGAAGCCGGTCGTATAGCAGGCTCAAGCGTGGACGAATCCCAGCAGAACGTGCTGAGGGCTGAAGACAGTTATGTAGCAGCGGTACAAAGGTATGAGCAACTGCTTGATGAATTCAAAATAATTCTGGCTTTGCCAACCGACGCTAATATAACGTTAGACCAAAATGAATTGACCGCCCTGGGAGAAATCAGGATGGAAGAATTCGATTATACTGCTAAAGCAGGGATTGAAACGGCACTGGTCAGGCGTCTGGACCTGGCCAACAGCAAAGACAGGATTGATGATTCGCTTCGTAAAGTTAAGCTGGCAGCCGACGGTCTCGGCCCAGAACTGAACTTAATCGGCGGGGCCAACGTAGATTCAGGTGAAGGGACTGATTTTACCCGATTAGAGTTTCATAACGGTGATTATTTGGCGGGATTCGAGGCAGATTTGCCGCTTGATAGAAAAGCTGAGCGTAACGCTTACCGCGAGGCACTTATAACATTAGAGCAGCGTCAGCGAGAATACGAGAATAGTGTGGACAGGGTCAAATTTGACGTTCGTCAGGCACATCGTAAACTTCAGGAGGCGAAAGACGCTTATACGATTCGAAAAAACAGCCTTGATTTGGCTTCAAAACGAGTAGAAACTAATAAATTACTGCTGGATGCAGGACGTGTAGAAGTGCGAATTGTACTTGAGTCGCAGGACGACCTGGTACAGGCACAAAACGATGTTACGGCTGCTTTAGTTGACTATACAATTGCGAAACTGGTATTTTTCCGAGATACCGGTATTTTGCAGGTCCGGCCGGATGGTATGTGGGAGGAAAAAGTACAATGACCAATAACTATAAAACCAAGAGGGAACAAGGTCGGGGGCCAATGAATTCCATGTTCAGCAGCAAACGGCTGTGGATAGTCTTCGTCTTCGCTGCAGTTGCTCTAATTGCAGTGTGGCTCAAAGTTGTTCGGGGCGGCGACGAGCCAACGAGCGGCCTTGCTTTGTTCGCTGTTAAACGAGGACCATTGACAATTAGCGTGCTCGAGGCGGGCACGATAAAGGCCAGAGAGCAGATAATCATAAAGAACGAGATCGAAGGCAGGACCTCTATTATCTGGCTCATCGAAGAGGGAACACTTGTTAATAAAGGAGACCTCCTAGTTGAACTGGATGCGAGTACACTGGAAGATAATAAGATAGACCAGGAGATTCGTGTTCAGAATGCTGATGCAGCGCTGATTAACGCAACAGAGAGCCTGGCGGTGGTGAAGAACCAGTCTCTGAGTGATGTTGAGAAGGCCGAGTTGACTCTTGAGTTCGCCGAGCAGGACCTGGAACAATATGAACAAGGACTATATCCCAATGAACAGACCGCCTCTAAAAATGCTATAACCCTTAGACAAGAGGAGCTTCAACGTGCCGAAGAGACTCTGGTGTGGTCAAAGAAGTTATCTGAGCAAAAGTACATTTCCAAAACTGAACTGTTGGCCGACGAACTGGCAGTGACCCGCAGTAAGAACAACCTGCAGTTGGCAGAGAACGACCTCAAGTTGCTGGAGGAGTTCACCTATCATCGCAACATAGCACAACTCAAAAGCGACGTCAGACAGGCAACAATGGCGCTGGAGCGTACACAGCGCAAGGCCAAAGCCGATGTTGCCCAGGCAGAGGCACAATTGAAGGCCAGAGAGCTTGAATTTAAGCGTCAGCAAGACAGGCTCACGAAATTTAAGGACCAAATAGTGAAAGCAACGATATACGCCCCGGCGGACGGAATGGTGGTATATGCAACGAGCGCTCAAAGAGGCGGTTGGCGCAGGAGTCAAGAGCCGTTGGATGAAGGTGTCGAAGTTCGTGAACGGCAGGAACTGATACACCTTCCCACGGCGGAATCATCGATGGCTGAGGTGGATATCCATGAAGCGAGTCTTGAAAAGGTTCGAGTGGGGCTTCCTGCAATTATAACGGTTGATGCGCTTAAGGGCAAAAAGTTCTTTGGTCATGTCGGCCGCATTGCTCCATTGCCGGATGCGACGAGTATGTGGATGAACCCGGACCTGAAGGTTTACAACTCGGACGTGTATCTGGAAGGAACTGAATCGTCGCTGCGAACCGGGATGAGCTGCAAGGTGGAGATAATAGTTGAGCAGTATGATGATGCAGTTTATGTACCGATGCAGGCGGTGTTGCGGGTTGGAGGAGAGCCTGCCGTTTATGTTGTCAAGGACGAGACTGTCGAGGAGCGGAAGGTTGAGCTTGGTCTTGACAATAGAAGGATGATTAGAATCGCCAGCGGTCTTGATGAGGGAGAAGTCGTCTGGCTAACGCCTCCACTGAAATCAGCAGCCCTTGAGTCCGGCTCACAGATGGCTGACAGCGAGTCATCCGACTCCACCGATACCTTGAAGCAGAGGATAAACGAAAGACTGGAAGAGGCTAATGGAACAGAGGTAAGCATCCCACCCGGTATGCCCTCGGAAAGTGCTGCAGAAGTACAACGACAAGGACGAGAGCGGCGAATGGGACAACAAGGCGAAGGTTCCAGACAAAGACAACCGGCAAGAGAGGGCTCTGAGAGCATGTCCTCCGAACAGAGGGAGCAAATGCGCAAGCGTTTTGAGAACATGTCACCCGAAGAACGACAAAAGTTGCGTGAGCAGTTCCAAGGCAGTCAGCCAGCAGAAGGAACAAGGTCCAGACGGCGCGGGGCGGAAAGGAATCAGTAGATGATAGAACAGGGCTCTGCGCAAGAACAGAATGGAATAGTCAGGCTGGAAGATGCTTACAAGATATATCAGATGGGGACGCAGGAAGTCAGAGCTCTGGCCGGTGTAACTATATCATTCAAGAGAGGCAGCTTCTGGGCTATCATGGGGCCAAGCGGTTCAGGGAAAAGTACAATGATGAACGTCCTCGGATGTCTGGACAGGCTTTCATCGGGCCAGTATTACCTTGAAGGTCAGGATGTGAGTATGCTTAAAGATGATTCTCTAAGCGAACTTCGGCTCAGACATCTGGGATTCATATTCCAAAGCTTCAATCTGATTCCCCAATTGACCGTCCAAAAAAACATAGAATTGCCTTTATATTATCTTGGATGGGATTCAGCCCAAAGCGCTGAGCGTGCGAAAGAAATAGCAGAAGAAGTGGGACTTGGAGAAAGATTAGATCATCGTCCAACGGAACTGTCTGGCGGGCAAATGCAAAGGGTCGCAATCGCCAGGGCATTGGCGAACGACCCGCAGATTCTTTTTGCGGATGAACCCACCGGCAATCTGGATACGGCGACAGGTGAACAAATCCTGGAACTCTTGGTCAAGCTGAACAAACAGGGCAAAACTATCATTATCGTGACTCACGAATCCTCAATCGCCACCTATGCCAGGCACAAGCTACATATGTTAGACGGCAAGATAGACAGAATTGAAGGGAATTCCAATGAGGCGAACTAGGATAGCACGAAACATATGGCTCGGCATCGAAAATCTGCTGCTTCACAAGATGCGCTCGCTTCTGACGATGCTGGGGGTTGTCTTTGGTGTGGGAAGCGTTGTTGCTATGCTTTCCGTTGGAGAAGGCGCCAGCAAGGAAGCCCTTGAACAGATTCGCAAGCTGGGGAGTCACAATATCATTATCTCGTCGGTCAAATCGGCGGAAGAAGAGGCCACGAGTACAACTCATTCACACCTGGGCATTTATGGACTGCTTTATGAGGACCATACCAGAATCGCTGAGAGTTTCAGGAATATCAAACAGACGGCACCGGTGAAACTGATGCGCAAGGACTCACGTCTTCGTGAAAAAACGATGGAGCTTCGCGTTGTGGGAACCACACCGGAGTGGTTTGAGCTTGTACCCCGGGAGGTCATTGCCGGGCGTGTGCTTCTGTCATCCAACCAGGACAGACCAGGCCCTGTAGCAGTGCTGACTGAATTCGGAGCCCGGAAAATCCTGGCCACCGAGAGCAGCATAGGCCAGACCATTCGCATCGGGAGCGACCAGTTCGAGGTCATTGGCATCGTCAAAAGCGAAAGCGGGCAGGCCGGAAACATTCAAATTCCCGACCAGGAAGTTGATGCTTATATTCCGATTGAAGTAGCGCGCCAATACTTCGGCGACATAACTACGAAAATTACTTCGAGCGGAGACGAAAGGGATAAAGTGGAACTGCACCAGATTATTGTCCAGGTGGATGATGCGAAGGAAGTTGAGGCGGTAGCGGCAGGCATTGAAAGAATGCTGGAACGGTTTCATAAGAAAAAAGATTATGCAGTGAGCGTACCTCTTGCACTTCTGAAGCAGGCCGAAGCTATGAAGCGAAGGTTCAATATTGTACTTGGCTCCATCGCCGGTATCAGTTTGTTAGTCGGTGGAATCGGAATTATGAATATTATGCTGGCATCGGTAACAGAACGTACGCGCGAGATAGGAATTCGGCGGGCAATCGGCGCCAAGCGAAGACAGATTGTTTTTCAGTTTCTTATTGAAACCACAGTTCTATCTACTACCGGGGGTATCATTGGCTTAGGTCTGGGCGCTCTTATCCCGTTTTTAATAACGTACTTTTCCGGTATGATAACTGTGATGACGTTGAAAGGAATTCTACTGCCGCTTCTAATCAGTATGACCATCGGCATTCTCTTCGGATTATATCCGGCCGTAAACGCCGCCAAAGTAGACCCGATCGTAGCTTTAAGACATGAATGATACATCCATCAGATGGGTTTTATTTGCTTCTTAAACCGGCCGACATTGGCCCGATTGAATACTTACAACAAGAATAAACCATCCCTTTCACAAAGTTAAGTCGGTCCATATCGTTTTTTATGCACTCCGGCCAGTGCATAACAAAAATAATACAGTTGTTTTTTCGCTCTTTCAAGATAAAGGTGGACTATCCGGGCCGGTGCGAATATAATCTCATGAAAATATTATAGTACCTGATAAAAGAAGGGGGAAAAGATATGAAGAAATACAAATGCCTTATGTGCGGATATGTTTACAACCCTGCTGTGGGCGACCAAGACAATGGCATTAAAGCCGGCACCGCGTTTGAAGACCTGCCAGACGGTTGGCTCTGTCCAGAATGTGGCGCCGACAAAGGTGTGTTCGAATTGGTCAACGATTAAATACTATTACAAGCGCTATATATCTTACCTGATGTTGTGCAAGGTGCAGGAGGATAGCCATTATGCAGAAAATCCAGCCATCTATAAGTGGACAGGATATTATCTGCGTCGAAACAGCCGCTCCTGCTACGGGTTTGGTGGTTTTCGGGGCCTCAGGGGACCTTACCCGCAGGAAACTGCTCATAAGTCTGATGGAGATATCCAAGCAAGGCTTACTATGTGAACAATTTTATCTGTTAGGTTGCGGCAGGAAAGATTTTTCAGACGAGCAGTTCCGACAAGACGCACAACAGGCAATACAGGAAAAATGCAGCGATATAACCGAAAAGGAACTAAAGACTTTTGTTAACAAGCTGTATTATATAAGCGGCGATTACAGCGATAGTTCTTTTTATGATAAACTCACAAAAAGATTAGCTGAATTAGACCAAAAACATAAAGTTTCCGGTGTTCGGCTTTTTTACCTTGCTGTGCCGCCCTTTCTGTATGAAACAATCGTAGAGCAAATCGGCAAAGCCGGATTGGCCTGTCCAGACGGCTCCGATTCGAAACAACAGGTCAGATTAGTTGTGGAAAAACCCTTCGGGAAAGATTTGCAAAGCGCCGCTGAATTAAATAACAAAATTTGTCGATGCTTTGACGAATCACAAATATACCGTATCGACCATTATCTCGGTAAAGAGACCGTTCAGAATATCCTGATGTTTCGGTTTGCCAATGCTATATTCGAGCCTATCTGGAACCGCAACTACATCGACCATATCCAGATCACGATTGCTGAATCACTCGGTATAGAACACAGGGGCGGTTATTACGACAAGGCAGGCGCTCTTCGCGATATGTTTCAAAATCATATGCTTCAAATGCTGGCACTGGCAGCAATGGAACCTCCGACATCTTTCGAAGCAGACCGAATCCGCGACGAAAAAGTCAAACTCCTTCGTTCAGTTCGGGCCTTTAAAATGAAGCAATTAGATAACTTCGTTGTTCGTGGTCAATATGGCCCTGGCTCAATAAATGATAAGCAGATAAATGGTTACCGCCAGGAACCTAAAATCAATCCTGAATCAAAAACAGAAACTTTTGTCGCAGCAAAAGTGTTTATAGACAATTGGCGTTGGAAAGATGTGCCCTTCTACCTGCGAACGGGCAAAATGCTCAGCCATAAGGACACTGAAATAACCATCACTTTCAAAAAAGTTCCACATTCAATGTTCGTTTCCGCCGGCCTGGAAGATATGCAGCCAAACGTTCTTGTATTGCAGATACAGCCCGAAGAAGGGATTTCTTTGAGCTTCCAGGCCAAACGACCAGGCTCAAAGATTTGTATGAGTACGCTGAATATGCACTTTGATTATCAGAGTATCTTTGGAATTAGTATGCCGGAGGCTTATCAAAGACTGCTTTTGGACTGTATGGTCGGCGACCAAACACTTTTTACCAGATACGACGCCGTAGAAACTGCATGGCAATTATTAACGCCTATAATCGAAGCCTGGGAAAACAGCGACAGTCTTCCATATGAATATGCAGCAGGCAGCGAGAGCTTTGCCCAGGCTGATAACCTTATTGAATCTGACGGCCGAAAGTGGCGAAAGCTTTCCGAAATCTAAATCGCCAACATTGCTCAAAACAAATATGAACATAAACGAATATAGTTTTCAAACAGTCTCCATAGTTGATGTTAATTAAATTTTGCAAAGGAGGTAAGGTGTCGAGTATAAGCAAACTTCGCATATTAACCGTAATAATCGCAGCAATTTCAACAATATCTCCAAGTACAGGTTTCTGTGACAGTTTTCAAGAAGCTAAAGTACAGGTAAATGGAAAATATATCCGCCTGGAGTTTAATGATAAGCTTTACAGCCGAGTTGTGGCTAAATTCAAAGAGAAAAATTTCATAGCAGGTGATTTCCGGCCATCTGAATTCATTACCGTTTCAGGAAAAGATGTTACGGATTTTTCAATAATAAATCAAAAAACCGAAAGACTTAATGATAAAACCGGACAGGGCCAGATGTATATAATCACAGGCAAGTCCGACAATTTAAGTAAGGAAATTACCGCATCTGTTTACGACAAATTCCCTTATATGGTTCTTTTACAGGTCAAATATACAAATATCGGCGATGGAGACATGGAGGTAAATAAATGGGTCAATAATCAGTATGCTATCAAAGCCAAAAAAACCAAACAGGACAAACCAACATTCTGGTCATATCAAAGCGGTTCATATAGAAACCGTCCGGATTGGGTGCTGCCTCTTAAAGTGGGATTTGAGCAGGACAATTATATGGGGATGAATGGAACCGATTACGGCGGCGGTACGCCTATAAGCGACGTCTGGCAAGAAGATTTCGGAATCGGTGTCGGTCATCTGGAGATGGTTCCAAAACTGGTTTCACTGCCTGTGAATATGCCGCAAGCGGACAAGGCAGTTATAGCTGTGGAATATAAAACAAATATAGTTATCAAGCCCGCCGAAAGCCTAAGGACTTTTCGTACTTTCGCAGCGGTACATACAGGAGACTACTTTCAATCGCTATCAGAATACCGCAGGTTTATGATAACACAAGGTGTCAAATTCAAAAGACCACCTAAAACTGCATACGAACCCATCTGGTGCGCCTGGGGATATGAAAGAAATTTTACCATCGAGCAGATTGTAAACACCCTGCCTATGGTCAAAAAATTAGGTTATCAATGGGTTGTTTTAGATGATGGGTGGCAAACGGCCGAGGGCGACTGGTACCTTGTAAAAAGTAAATTTCCAAATGGCGATGAAGATATGAAAAAGCTGGTGGACAAAATCCACGCTGAAGGACTGAAAGCTAAACTCTGGTGGGCGCCTCTATCGGTTGACCCCGGAACTGATTTAATCAAAAATCATCCCGACTTGCTATTACTCAACAAGGACGGTTCTACTCAGGACATTAGCTGGTGGGACGCCTACTATCTTTGTCCTGCATATCCTGATGTAACTAAATATACGAAAAAATTAGTAACAAAGATTATGAAGAGCTGGGGTTTTGACGGTTTGAAAATCGATGGGCAATATCTGAATGCAGCACCGCCCTGCTATAACAAAGCTCATAAACATAATTATCCTGAAGAATCATTTGAGAAAATGCCTGAATTTTTTAAGGACATATACGAAACAGCACTTAGTATCAAACCCGATGCAGTGATTGAGATTTGTCCCTGCGGCACGTCATATTCATTCTTCACAATGCCGTATATGAATCAGCCTGTCTCTTCGGACCCAACGAGTTCCTGGCAAATTCGCCTGAAAGGCAAAACATTCAAGGCATTGATGGGACCCACTACAGCATATTACGGTGACCATGTAGAACTTAGCGATAATAAGGACGACTTCGCATCGACAATCGGGGTCGGTGGTGTTATTGGTACAAAATTTACCTGGCCGGTGGGAGCAAAAAAAGATTCCAAAATCAACCTTACAGCCGAAAAAGAAAAAGTCTGGGAAAAGTGGGTTAAAATCTATAAAAAAAAATGCTGCCGCTGGGAGTCTATTCAGGCGGCTTATATGATATCGGATTTGACAGGCCCGAAGCTCATGCTATAAGAAAAGATTCGAATATGTATTATGCTTTTTACGCAGACAGCTGGGACGGCCAGGTTGAATTACGCGGGCTAAATGAAAAAATCTATAATATAACCGACTACGTGAATCAAAAGTATCTGGGCGAAGTCAAAGGGCCAACCGGGAAATTGAAAGTAAGTTTTGATAAATATCTTCTGGTCGAAGCAAAACCAAAACAATAACAACAAAGAATAAGGAGTTTGTCATGCGTATCGTAAAATCAATCACAATCATTTCAGTTGTAATCGTTTTAACCGCAACGGTATCAGCTCAAGCACAAAGCCCTGTTGTCGTCAGGCCTACGGAAATTGACGATGTTTTGGTAAACCCCGGAATGGGCTTTATGACATTTCAAAGATTTAACGGTGATGACTTAAACAAGGGAACAGGATGGACGGAGGGTTTTCCTATCGATTATCAGGACTTCGACGGCAACCTTGAGAATAAAGACCATCCTATGACCTCAATTGCATATTTCAGAGTTTACTGGAAATTTATCGAGCCTGAAATGGGGAAATATCGCTGGGATTTATTCGACAAGGCCCTGGCAATTGCCGAACAGCGAGGCCAGAGCCTTCTGCTGCGAGTAGCACCATATGGAGGAGGCCCTGATAAGGATGTGCCGGGCTGGTTTCGTGCTATGGTGGGTGAAGAAAAAAAGTTGCTGTCTGACAGGTGGAGGGTTGACCCGGAAGACCCGCTTTACATAAAACACTTCGGCGGTATGGTCAGAGCCATGGGGCAGCGCTATGACGGCCATCCGAATCTTGAAGGTGTGGATGTTTCAATTGTCGGTTTCTGGGGAGAAGGGTCCGGCTCTGAATTAGTTACACAAGAAGCGATGGAAGCCCTGGTCGATGCCTACGTCGAATCCTTCAAGAAAACGTATCTTATTATGCTCCTGACCGACAGTGATAAAAAAACAAACGTTTACGGCCGTTCCAAGGCAAATGTCGGGTGGAGAAGTGATTGTCTTGGGGATTTGGGAATCTGGGCGACGGAGCAAAATGGCTGGAACCATATGTATGATTATTATCCACAGTCAATCATCAATTTCGAGATGGCCGACGCATGGAAAACAGCACCGGTCACCTTTGAAATCTGCGGAACGTTTGGGAGTTGGAAGCAAAAACAAGGCTTGAATAAAGATGATGTAAAGTACATATTCGACGAGGCTCTCAAGTGGCATACATCATCCTTCAATGCCAAAAGTTCACCGGTACCGAAAGAATGGCAACCGTTAGTGGATGAATGGCTCAAAAAAATGGGGTATCGTTTTGTGCTTCGCAAGTTCACCTATCCTTCGGAGATACGGCCGAATGGAAAACTGGATTTCACTACATGGTGGGACAACAAAGGGGTTTCACCGTGTTATAAGGATTTTCGCTTGGCACTTCGGCTGAAAAATGATAAAAGAAGCGCAGTTCTGGTGACCGATGCGAATATTAAAACCTGGCTGCCGGGCGATAATCTTTACGATGACGTGGTTTTTGTTCCGCTGGATATGCCCGAAGATGAATATGAACTGCAAATTGCTATAATCGACAGATTCTCCGATGAACCAAAAGTCAAACTCGCAATAAAAGGCAGAGAAGCCGACGGCTGGTACGGTCTTGGAAAAATAAAAGTTCAAAAATAAACAACATGTTGAAGGAGAAAAAATGAAGTCACTTAAATTTACAACGATGCTCTTAGTTCTGAGTTTGATGGTCTGCAATTCAATTGGAAAGGTTGCCGTCTGGGAAGAAGCAAAGGTGATTCCAACCTGGGAAATAGGACCGTCGGAAGTCAATCCCGAATTTCGTGGTCGTAAAGGCCATATTTATCCTTATACATATAAAGAGATTCTGACCAGTAATAAAATCGATAAAACCTACAAAGCATGCTGGCTGGAAAACGATTTCGTCAGAGTTCTCGTGTTACCTGAAATCGGCGGTCGGCTGCACGGTGCTAAAGACAAGACAAATGAATATAACTTTTTTTACTGGCAGCCCACTATCAAACCGGGTCTTATTGGGATGACAGGTGCTTGGATTTCCGGCGGCATCGAATGGAATTTTCCACATGGACATCGCGCCACTTGTTTTAGTCCTGTCAGTTACCGTTTAGTTGAAAATTCTGATGGCAGCAAAACGGTTTGGGTGGGAGAAACCGAGTGGATATTCAGAATGCGATGGATTGTCGGTCTGACGCTGTATCCGGGTAAAAGTGTTATCGAAGCCAAAATGCGCTTGCTAAATCCAACGACACTTCGTCACTCGTTTCAAATGTGGGCCACCACTGGTGTCAATGCCAACGAAAACTATCAGGCTATTTATCCGACGCGTTTAATGGCCGGACACGGTAAGCATGAATTCTGGCGATGGCCGATTCATAAGGGAGTCGATTTGTCATGGTGGAAAAACAGTCCTAATGCTTCAAGTTATTTTGCGACCGAACAGGGTGATTTTCTTGGCGGATATGACCACAGCAAGGCCGCCGGTACAGTTATGACTGCAAACAGATATATAGCTCCAGGCAAAAAACTATGGACATGGGGAGCGTCGCCTTTTGGGCGGATATGGGAACCTATCCTCACCGAGGGTCAGGGGCCGTACTTTGAACCGCAGGTTGGAGTATATTCCGACAACCAACCGGACTATCACTGGATAGAGCCGGGTGAGGTAAAGTCTTTCAGCCTGTTCTTTTATCCGGTCCGTGATATCGGTTCATTCAAAAATGCAAATGTCAATGGCGCTTTGAATTTGGAATTTGATGGCGATAAAGTCAAACTCGGGGCCTACTCAACAGCTATTTTAGAACCTGGAATTGTTCGATTAACTCAAAATACAGAAACGGTTTTTGAAAAGAGCTTAACAATCGACCCCTCCAGGCCATTTGTTCAGCAGATTGATATCAATGGCGCCTCACAAGTACCGGAGAGTTTTAAATTAACTTTGCTGGACAAAAAAGGTAACATACTGGTTTCCTACTCACCGAAAGCTCTGGAGAAACTTCCTATACCGGAACCGCTTGAAGGCTTCGATGCACCGGAGGAAATCAAAACAACAGACGAACTCTGGCACGCCGGCGATATAAGCTATAAATTCCGAAACGTCGACCGCGGCCGTGCCTATTTTGAAGAAGCAATCAAACGTGATTCTGGTAATTCCCGTTCACACATCTCTCTGGCCGAACTTGATATCAAAAAAGCCGACTTCAAATCGGCACTGGAACATCTGGCCATCGCTGAGAAACGCGACCCTGACAATGGAAAACTATTCTATTTACGTGCCTTCGCCGAAGAAGCATTAGAAGACTACGAATCCGCTTACCTTCATTACTACCGCTCGGTCTATTTTGAAGAATTCCTGTCGGTCAGCTATGAGCGAATTGCCCGTCTGGACCTTCGAAAGGCCGACTTCGCCAAAGCTCTCGAACATATCAATAAAGCAATAGAGCATAACAGCCTTAATCATCGTTTATGGTCTCTTAAGGTTGCCACTCTGAGATTGAATGGTGATTTTGCATCCGCCGAGCAAGCAGCCGAGCACGCTCTGCAGTTGGATGCATTAAGTCCATTTGCTATGAATGAAATGATATTAACACTCGATGAGCAAGGTAAAGACAATAAGAAATTAAAGAAAGAACTGGACAATATCCTGCTGGATGACCCGCAGTTTTATGTAGAGTTTGCCTGTGAGTACTCCAATGCCGGCTTATACAAAGATGCGATTGAAGTCCTGCAACAATACAACGACAAACCCAATAAAAATACGGCTCTTACAAGTTATTACGCAGGTTTTTTGGCAAGCAAAATGGGCAAGACCAAACAGGCTTTGGATTGGTTTGATACAGCAAATGCCCAATCGGTGGATTATGTCTTTCCGTTCCGTCCCGAAGCACTAAAAGTATTCGAAGAAGCTCTGAAGTATAATCCCGAAAACAGCAGAGCGCATTACTACCTCGGACTGGTCTATGCTGGAATAGATCAGATGGATGATGCCGTTTCACATTTCCGAGAATCTTTGAAACTCGATAGTGATAATGTAAGGGCATGGCGTAATCTGGGACTTGGTCTGTTTAATACGAAGGCAGATCTACAGGAGGCAAAACGGTGCTATGAAAAGGCGTTATCGATGGCACCAGAAGATTCGCGAATCCTGATGGAACTTGACAGGATCAAAAAAGCATTAGGACAGAAACCAGCGGAGCGGCTTGAATTTCTTAAAAAGCACATCAAGGTTGTAGAAGGCAGGGACGGTTTGTTGACCGACATGCTCGATTTGATGGTTGAGACCGGCCATTACGAGGAAAGTCTCGATTACTTCTCGACGCATCACTTCCATAACTGGGAAGGCCGGTATGGAATTCACAATATTTATATGGAGGCTTACATTGGAATGGCCAAAGCTGCCAAGACTGCTGCTGAAGCAATTAAATTCTATTTGAAGGCCTGTGAATACCCTGAGAACCTGGAAGTTGCCCCGCGAGAACCTAACCTGAGAGGATTCTTATATTATCCTATGGCACAGCTTTATCAAGAACTTGGCAATAAGCAGGAAGCTAATCGACTGCTGAAAATAACAGCTAATGAAACCAACGAAAAACCTAACATCGGCAGTTGCTATCAGGCCCTG
Organism: uncultured Pirellulales bacterium; assembly: GCA_964539795.1. Classification (GTDB taxonomy): domain Bacteria; phylum Planctomycetota; class Phycisphaerae; order Sedimentisphaerales; family Anaerobacaceae; genus CAZTKW01. The sequence continues at coordinate 6,139 of CAZIKS010000029.1, read as the reverse complement.
GCGCTGCGTGACCTCGGTCAATTGGAAAAGAGCAACCAAATTCTGTCCGAACTGGAAGCCCAGGGACAGCAACTGCTCGACAATCGAAGGGATGAACCTCTCGGATATTATTACCTCTCGAAGATTTATGAAGCTAATGGTCAGGCGGAAAAAGCACAGGAGTATCTCGAAAAAGCTATATCAAGTAACCCATTGATAGAGCGCAGGGCCATAACTCGCGCTCAAATAGCTTATGCAGGAACACATCAATAATTTTTTATGAAAGGAGCTTATTATGCGTATTATAAATTTAATCACAGTCATTTCAGTCACAATCGTATTAACCGCGGCTGTGCCAGCGTCGGCACAAAAGATAGTTAAAGTTCGTCCGACGGAAATCGATGACGTCCTGAACAATCCAGGTATAGGTTTTACAACCTTTCAAAGGTTCAACGGAGACAAGTTAAATAAAAAAGGCTGGACCGAAGGTATGCCTATCGATTATCAAGAATTTAACGGTAATCTGGAAAACGAAGGTTATCCGGATACATCGATAGCATATTTGAGGATTTACTGGAAGTACATCGAGCCGGAAAAAGGTAAGTATAACTGGGAATTACTGGATAAGGCCCTGGCAACGGCTCAACAGCGTGGGCAAACTCTTATGTTGCGGATAGCACCATACGGACAAGTGCGTGAAGATTCCAAAGACAGAAAAAAAGATGTGCCCGACTGGTACCGCGCTATGGTGGGTGAAAAAACAGAATGGCTGACCGAAGGTACCGGCTGGACAGTTGACGCTGAAGACCCTCGTTATGCAAAATATTTCGGGGATATGGTAAGGGCTATAGGCAACAGATATGATGGACATCCGGCACTTGAACTTGTTGACCTTTCAATTGTTGGTTTCTGGGGCGAAGGAAGAGGCTCTGCAATACTGACACCTAAAACCCGGGCAGCACTGGTAAATGCCTATACAGACACCTTTAAAAAAACACCTCTGGTTATGCTCCTTACCGATGAAACAACTAACAAGTATGGCTTATCCCAAGCAAATGTCGGCTGGCGAGTGGACTGTATTGGTGATTTGGGTTTCTGGGCAGCTACCCAGGACGGCTGGACACATATGTACGATTACTATCCACAGGGAATCATCAATTTCGGTATGAAGGACGCCTGGAAAACGGCACCGATAAGCCTGGAGATATGTGGAACATTCACAAGCTGGAAGCAAAGGCAGGGATACGATAAGGATGATGTAAAATACATATTTGACGAGTCTCTCAAATGGCACATTTCTTCTTTCAACGCCAAAAGCTCACCGGTGCCCGATGAGTGGAAGCCGCTGGTTGACGAATGGCTCAAGAAAATGGGATACCGTTTCGCACTCCGCAGGTTCACCTATCCCGACGTTGTGCGCCCGAACGGCAAACTGGATTTCACCACCTGGTGGGATAATAAAGGTGTCGCTCCCTGTTACAAGAACTTCCTTCTGGCACTTAGGCTAAAGAATGATGCGAGAACCGAAGTCCTGGTCACCGACGCAAATATTAAAAGGTGGCTTCCGGGTGATAATCTTTACGACGACGCCGTTTTCCTTCCGCTGGATATGCCAACGGGTGAATATGACATACAGATTGGAATTGTTGACAGGTTCTCTTATGAGCCAAAGGTAAAACTTGCCATAGAAGGTATGGAGCCGGACGGATGGTATCAGCTTGGAAAAATAAAGGTTCAGGATTAGCCGGTTAAGCAGTAAAACGAAAATGGCAAATTATATGATAGCACAGCTTGATGAACTCAAGCCGGTGGAGTGCCCGTGTGGCTTCTCTCGTCGGGCCTTTATAAGCCCGGAAAACACTGCGGCTACATTGCATATAGTTGACACCACAGAAGACGCGCTGCCACACTATCATAAAAAGCTTACCGAGATTTATCTTGTCCTTGAAGGCACCGGACAGATAGAACTCGATGGCAAATTGTCCGCTGTCAAACCGCTAACTGCAATCTTTATCAAAAAAGGCTGCCGCCACCGCATTTTGGGCAAGATGCGCATTGTCAATATCTGTATACCGGCATTTGACTCCGAAGACGAGTGGTTCGATTAAAAAAATGGGCTTTGATGAATTCAAACAACCTTTGTTCTGTGAATAAACAAACCGCCCAAATAAAGAAAGTGTTGGAAAAACTGTATGCCCGGTACAACCACCGTCATCTCATAAAACCGGACCCTCTGCAATTCGTCTATCAGTATTCCAATCCGGAGGATATGGAGATAGCAGGCTTTTTGGCGTCGGCACTTGCTTATGGACGAGTACAACAAATACAAAAAAGCGTAACCGGTCTGCTGAAACTCATGGGAAACAAGCCTTTTAATTTTGTCCGAGACTTCGATAAGGATAAGAGAGATAAAATAAAAGGTTTCAGGCACAGGTTTACCACCGGTGATGACATATCAAATCTACTTGATTTGCTGCGCGGTGCTCTTATAGAATTTGGAAGCATCGAAAATTTTTTCGTTCAGGGTTATAATCCCGATGATAAGAATGTTATTGCTGCATTATCAAAATTCTGTGATTCGCTTCTGAACAAATACGCCGACACTCACGGCGGTAATATACCAAGAGGTTTGAGTTATTTGTTGGTTAGGCCGACATCAGGCAGCGCTTGTAAAAGATTAAACCTTTTCCTGCGTTGGATGGTACGCAAAGATGATGTCGATTCGGGATTATGGAAATCGATCGATAAATCCAAGTTGGTTGTACCAATAGACGTGCACATGAATAGACTCTGCAGGATTTTGGGCTTTCACAACCGAAAGACAGCTTCCTTGTCAACAGCGATACAAATCACGGAAAGTTTCGCTAACATTGAACCGTCTGACCCTGTCAGGTATGATTTTGCACTCAGCAGGATTGGAATTCTGGAAAACTGCAACGGCAACTTCCGGCCGGAATGTAAAGACTGTGAATTAATTAGATTTTGTACACGCTGATTTAATGTTGAGATGAAGAACTTTCACTATTAATCCCAGATTTTATTCCGGTGGGGAAAAATTTTACACAAAAAATAAAAATACTTGATTTTATTTGAACCATAAGTTACTAAGTGAGTATATAGTCATATAGTAATTTGGTAAGGAGTATTTGATGTTAAGTAAAGAAATGCAGTTGTTATTTGAAAAACAGGCGGAAATCGCAAAGGCAATAGCTCATCCCTTGAGGGTAGCAATTGTGGATTTTTTAAAGGACGACGAACAATGCGTTTGTGATATTGCAGAATATGTCGGTTCTGAAAGGTCGAATGTTTCACGTCATCTTTCAGTTATGACTGGTGCCGGTGTGCTGGAGTACCGCAAGGAGGGGCTCAAGGTTCTTTACAGACTCAAGACACCCTGTATTCTTGATTTCTTTTCATGTGCAACTGCCTGTTTAAAACAGCAGGCAGAAGATAACAGGAAACTGTTAAAGGCCTTGTAACCGGGAAGTCTTATTATGAACTGGAAAACGGAGTGGAAAAAGTTAGCAATTCTCGTTGTTGTATTTACCGCTTGTTTTTACCTTCCAATTGGAGTTGAGCGCTTTGATAACGCTTTTACCGAATCACTACATCTGATCAAATGGTATGCCCAGGAACATGTCTTGTTATGTCTAATCCCTGCTTTTTTCATCGCAGGAGCAATCGCAGTTTTTGTCAGCCAAGCATCTGTGATGAAATATCTCGGTGCTAAGGCCAATAAAGTCTTGGCATACGCCGTGGCTTCGGTTTCAGGTTCGATACTGGCAGTTTGCTCCTGTACTATCCTGCCGCTTTTTGCAGGCATTTATAGAATGGGAGCAGGTCTTGGCCCGGCATCTGCTTTCCTTTATTCAGGCCCAGCTATTAATGTACTTGCAATTATCCTTACGGCTCGGATTCTTGGATTGAAACTGGGTATTGCCCGTGCGGTTGGTGCTATTAGTTTCAGTGTCATAATCGGTTTGATCATGCATTTTATATATCGAAAGGAAGAACTGGAAAAGGCCAATGGTCAAATGGCAATGCCGGAGCCTGAAGTAGCCAGACCACTGTGGCAGAATGCAGCTTTTTTTGCGGTCATGGTCGGTGTTTTAGTCTTTGCGAATTGGGGCTCTCCCAATGATTTCAATTTTGAGATAACTGATGGAACCACGATTAGAGCCGCTGTTCTAAAAGCCCCGGAACACAGCAGTACACTGACAGGCTTATATACAGTAAAACTTTTAGAAGGTGAACAGAGATGCCAGGAATTGAATCTGCCTGTTGAATCTGTGATTGAGAAAACACCCGTTGCCAGTACATGGACAACAATCTGGAGTCACAAGTGGATTATCGCAAGTATCTTTGGTGCGGCTTTAGGTGTAATTCTCGTTCTTTGGTTTTCGATTCCATGGTGGAAAATTATTATAACAGCAATTCCCACAGCAATACTGGCATTTATTCTTCCAATGGATGGCATGATGGTGATGATTCCTTTTACCGCCGCTGTAATAGGGCTTTCCTGGGCAACCAGTACTACAAAGGGTGAATCCGAAGAATGGTTCAGTTCGACATGGACATTTGCCAAACAAATTCTGCCCTTGCTGTTTTTTGGCGTAATTGTGGCAGGTGCTTTATTAGGCAGACCAGGGCATGAAGGACTGATTCCATCGGACTGGGTAGCTAAAGCAGTTGGCGGTAATTCTCTGTGGGCGAATCTGTTTGCCTCTGTGGCTGGAGCATTTATGTATTTTGCAACGTTGACGGAAGTGCCTATCTTGCAGGGATTGCTTGGGGCTGGCATGGGTAAAGGTCCGGCACTGGCGTTGCTTTTAGCCGGGCCGGCGCTTAGTCTGCCTAATATGCTGGTTATCCGGTCGGTTATGGGAACCCAGAAAACAGTTGTGTTTGTTACGTTGGTGATCGTAATGGCAACGATTTCCGGAATCATATTTGGAACATTTTTTTAACGGAGATTACATAATTAAAAAGATACAGGTTCTCGGAACGGGTTGCCCAAAATGTAATAAGCTGGCGGAAAACGCAGAAGCCGCTGCCAAGGCTTTGAGTATCGAATATGAAATTGAAAAAATCAAAGATATCAATGAAATTATGAAATTTGGTGTTATGATAACGCCTGCTCTTGCGGTTGATGGACAGGTAAAAATTGTAGGGAAGGTTCCATCTCCTGAAGATATTGAGAAAATGATTGATTAAACCTCGCTTATTTCAAAGAAAGGCAAACCAATTATGAACAAGGTCACAAAAATAGCTATAGTTATAATTTTAATAGTTGCAGTTGTGGCAGTAATCATTCTCAAAAATAATGAAAATACCAATTCAGAATCTAAAGCCCTCGGCGACCCTGTTGAAAATATTACCGCTGCAAAAATCCATGTAGCTGAAACTGAAAAACCCGAAGAATCAAAAGTTTTACCCCGCCTGGTTGACCTTGGCGCCGACAAATGTATCCCCTGCAAGATGATGGCACCCATCCTTGAAGAGCTAAAGAAAGAATATGCTGAAATTTTTAATGTGGAGTTTATCGATGTCTGGAAAAATCCCGATGCTGGAAATAAATACGGTATCAGGTTAATCCCAACGCAAATATTTTTTGACACCTCCGGTAAAGAACTTTTCCGTCATGAAGGATTCTTTTCAAAAGAAGATATCCTTGCCAAATGGAAAGAGTTCGGTTTCGATTTTTCCAAAGCGAAAATACCTGACTTCAACCGCCTTGAGCCATCTGCCCCAGACACACGCAGCAAAGATCAGGTTTGCTATATGTGTGACGGGAACATCAATTCGAAAACATTGGTTACTGTAAAGACTGAAAAGGGAGATGTGCATCTTTGCAGCCCGCACTGCTACTTTATCATGTACTCCTGTCTGACAGAAGACAAAACTGATTTCGAGAAGAAAGTAACCGTCAAAGAATTTGCTTCAGGGAATCCAATCCCCCTGACCGAAGTCGTATTTCTCGTGGGGTCGGACAAAAATGGGCGTCCTGCGATTCAGGCATATGCAAATACAGAAAAAGCCGGACAGATACAGAAAATATCTGGTGGTAACATCATTGCCTTGGAAGCACTCAAGCAAAATGAACTCTCTCATCGTTGCGGTTTTTGTGACCGAGCCTGCTACCCACTGGATGCGGCGAAAG
>CAZIKS010000028.1:0-24715 GCA_964539795.1 uncultured Pirellulales bacterium | reverse complement strand
TGGTGTTTTTTTTCTACCAGAATGGGATAGCAATTCTTGTGCCGAACACTATTGGATTTCAAGCGCGTTTTTCAGTTCCTTCTGTTTAATTTATTATTTTTCAAATTTCCCCGAATTTTTTTGTAAGTTTCCTTTGGCTCGGTAGTCTAATATAACGGTTATGGGCGAAACCTCTGAAAAACCGCCGGATAATCTGGCGAATATAAATATTATTAATGATGAACTCTTGGTCAAACAATTTAACCGGGGCGATGATTCTGCCTTTGACAGAATCGTTGAAGCAAACTCTGCCGAAATTGCCGCCTTTGCGAATCAACTCCTCGGCTGGCCCGGTGACGTCGACGATATCATCCAGGACATTTTCTTCGCCGCTTTTTTGGGCCTTAAGAAATTCCGCTGCGATTGCAGCATAAAAACATGGCTCTTTACCATAACAATAAACAAATGCCGCAGTTATCGATATAAGCAAATGTTACGCCTTAAGCTCTTTTTAAAAACCGCTGGCCAAATCTCTCTCGCTTCAACTCACGCTGCTGATAAAACAATGACAGACACTGAAACTTTCAACCGAATTCGGAACGTCGTAAAAGCTTTGCCCCCAAAATATCGAGAGCCGGTAGTACTAAAGTATCTCCAGGAGTTTCCTACTGACAAAATCGCTCAAATCCTCGGCATTTCCAAAAACGCCTTGCAGGTCCGACTAACTCGCGCCAGACAGCGCCTAAAAAAGGACCTGGCTGAACTAATAGAAGATTAAAATATGACTGAAGAAAAAATTAAAAACCTGCTTCAAAAAGCCGATCAGGCAGCGCCCGCACAAACACCAGTCTGCAGCCGCCTCACTGCCGCCCTCCGACGCCGTGCCAATCGCAGACGTTTTATTAATATCACTGCTCCAATCGCAACTGCCGCTACCTTGCTAATCACCTTTGGCGTCTGGCACCTTACAACCAGAACCACTCAGACAAAGCAGGACCGGAACAAAATCACCTCGCTCCAGGCTGAAATCAAAGAACTCCACGCAAGAACCGATGCCACACTAAAACTCATTCAAGAGGTTCTTGACAACCAGCGACAACAGCGCCGTCTCGATGAACTCCAGGCCCAGCTCGCAAACATTCCCAAACCGCTCGAAGAAATCCAGAAACAAGTAGACAAAACCGCTTTTATTCTCGTTTACCAGGCCGACCGTATGTACCGAGAGCATAACCAAAAAAACTCAGCCATCCGGGCTTACAACCGCGTTATTGAGCTTTTCCCTCAAACCCAATCGGCAAAAGTCGCGAAGCAAAGATTGTCAGAAATCCAAAATAATCCGCTTAACATAAAAGAGTTAAAAATTTAGAAGGAGATTCAATATGAGAACAAAAAAACTAACAATCCTTGTAGCAACCGTCATCCTGCTGAATGTCACAAACCTCGACGCAGAAGAAAAAACTAAACTTACCTCAAATACATGCACCGCAAGCTGTTTGGTCAAGGTAACCATCGACCCGGCCATATTACCGCTTAACTATGACAATATCGAATATCTTCTGCAGAGTTCCGCCATTGCTGGAAAAGCTGGCCGTGAAGTATTAAACATCTCTCATAATGAAGCTGCCAAACTGTTAGAGGTAATCCCTCTGGCTCAATCGGCCAACTTATCAACAAGCTCCCCAACCTTGCTACCATTATCAACAAGCTCCCCAACCTTACTACCAACAGATAAGGAGTACCAAGATGAAATGATGATGATGATGCAGGAAATGGGGATGGGTATGCAACAGCCCAGGTTCAGTCGTCGTTCGCAAACGGATAAGGTGGAAACAATGGATAGGACATCCAACCGCACAAGAAGACGAGAAACCAGAGACAGCCGTGAACGAGGCAGACGCCGCTCCCCTCGCAGAACCACCCGCACCACAGCACCTGCAAAATCACCCACCTCAACTGGTGACCGCCCGTTTTTGTTCCAGCTAATAGTTGAACTCCCTGACGAGGTCCAACCTCTTGCAGAAGAATTCCTGACCGCTCTGACCGACAACCTCCGACAAACATTGAAAAATGCTCACAGAACCTACCTCGCACAACTCATAAATGACTTGGAGTTTGCCCAATCTCAACGAGATAATACCCAGGCACAACTCTCAGATGCAACAGAACAAGCGCCACAAAGTGGGCAAGACTCGGTAATACTAATAGAACAGGACCCAGCCGATACGGCCACATATAGACAATTAGAAGAAATTGTCGACCTTTCACAATTAACTCCGGAAATGGCTTTCTCCGAAGCAATAGAGGAATTAAAGAATGCTGTTGCGCCGCCATTGCAGGTGATAGTGCTGTGGCGTGATTTAATCGACAACGCTGATATCGACCAGACTACACCAATAAATATGGATGCAATATCGGCAGTTCCACTCAAGAGGGTATTGCAAAACCTGCTAAAATCCGTTTCGGGGGGACTTGCAGAACTTGGCTACACTGTCGAAAATGGGGTGATTACCATAGCAACGAAAGATTCGCTGCCGGCCAGGAATCTGGAAACACGGGTTTACGATATCTCTGGCCTTGTTCATCCAGCTGGCGGAATCGGCAACCTCTCCTCACTCATTTTACATACCATTGAACCGGACAGCTGGTTCGGTGCTGGTGGTGAAGGAACATTTCAATTTTATCAGGGCAGAAAGCTGGTCGTTCGCCAAATCCGTGAAATTCATCAAAAAATCCCTCAGTTTCTGCAAAGTATCAAGACAGATATCCCTACAGATATCCCCGTAGATATCTCTGTGGATATCCTCCTTGATAAAAAACAGGATTTACTCCAGGAAAAGCAGGAACTTGAAATGGAAGTCGCGAGTTTGAATGCACGTCACTCCGCTATCGAACAACAAATCGCCAAAATAAGCAAAGATGTAGCCGACAAAGTCAAAGATGACCCTATCACCATTGAACTGCAGGGAATAGTCGATGGGCTCACCAGGCAGCTTGTTGACAAAGAAAATCTCTTAAAGGCGGGACGAAGTACTTCTGCTGAACTTGAAGAAATGAGGCAAAAACTTGCCAGGGCCAGAATTGAACTTGCAAAACGACGCGAGGAACTAAGCAAATCTTTTGGCGGTGACCAATTGGCCCAGTTCAACAAAGAGTACGCCAATTCAATGGTTGAACTCGCCGAAAAAACGGCTATGCTCAATATTGCTACCGACCAACTCCGACAAACAGAGCAGCAGCTAACAGCCGCTACCACTTTTTACCCGCGACTCTCCCGGATGCGCACCGCAAGAGAAGCCTTCGAAATTGCGGACAGCCGTGTAAATCAATTGGAAATTCTCGCTGCTAATTTGCAACCACCAACCGTAACTGTCCTCGGAGTAAATTAACAATAGCAAGAACAAAATAAAAAAGCCCGACACTTGCCGGGCTTTTTTTTTACCTTAGCTTATCCTGTTATTCCAACTTCAAAACAGGCAATGTAACAGCCGATGGATATGCCGGCCCAAAATATATCTTTTGATGTGCTTTTTTAATAGTCTTCGCTGAAAAAATCGGCTCTCCCAAATTCAAATTCCGATTAAATTTTGGAAACAGGCTGGATGTAATAACTGCCCGCAGTTTATGCCCAGGATTAATCTGGTAACCCGTTGCCCAGACCGAAACCTCGGCCTTTGTAACACCTTCTTTTTTGAATTTAACCGTCGTGCCTCCATCCTGAATGTTTATAATGTTCCCGTTGGGAAAAACATCCTGCAAACAGACAATAAAATCCGTACTGACCGCATCGCTGCTCACATAAAGCGTAGCGCAAATAGGCCCGAGCAGCGTAAGCGGCGACTCTAAAACTTCTGTTTCAAACACGACCTGGTCCTCACGCGACAAATTCTCATTCTGCAATGCCGGCCCGACATTATCTCGCAATATAGTCCCCCCCTTATTAGGATACGGATTTGACGGGTCGTAGGTATATTCAAGCCTCCCTTCTTCCTGCGGCACTTCCGGGCAAAAATATTTATCCGGGCCAATATAATAGTTCGTATATGATGTGGCTTTGGGCGGCCATTCATCGCAGCCGTAATATTCATTCCGCTCCATAATAAACAGGTTACACCGTTTATCCTTAAATGGTGCCTCCATCAACTTGACATCTTCGCCTCTCACATATTTAGCAATAAAACGCTGCAACAAACCACCTCTCGGGTCACCTGTCTTTTTTATTCCTCCGTATTCTTTCTTAAACGCCTGCTTGCCGTGACACCACGGCCCAATCACCATTCGGCTCTCCGAACGTACTTCCTTCTCCAAAGCCTCAAAATCTTTCAACTGTGCTATTAGCAGTATGTCATACCACCCCCCCACCAGCAGAATCGGACATTTCGCTCTGCCCCGGTGATTCAACTTTTCCCAGTATTCATCGTGCAAAGGATGACTAATCCAGTCATCAAAGAACCGGCTGTCTTTAACCGTCAAATCATCGGCAACGGACAACGGCAATATCTTACAACCCGCCGAAAGTTCTTCCGCCCCAATTTCATTTCTCGTTTGAGCATCAACTAAAAAACCCCAGTTAACCGCCAAATGAAGCGAGAACAATCCCCCCGGATAAAACAAGTCGTAGAAATCCGCACCGCTAAGACCCGGTGTCATAGCATTCAGTTCATCCGATATGGCCCACTGGGTATATCCCACATAGCTGCCGCCCCAACCGCCGACTTTACCGTTCGACCAGGGTTGTTTACGAATCCACTCCAATGTTGCCAGCCCGTCACGTCGCTCATTGGCAAAAGGATAAAACTCCCCTTCCGAGAGATATTTTCCACGGCAGTCCTGCGCTACAAAAACAAAGCCATTTTCTGCAAACCTCTTACCCCCACTTTTACCCCCCTCCTTATTATACGGCGTTCGCATAAGGATACATGGATATTTACCTTCTCTGGCAGGCATATAAATATCCGTCGCAAGTTGCACTCCATCAGCCATTGTAATGAAATCATTTCTGACAACGTAGTCGCCGGTTTCTGCACAAAGACTGTTAACGCTCACCAAAAAACTTAGCAGAACCGGCAGGATAAAGTAATGTTTAAAATGCTTCATCGAACTCTCCAAACCTAAGCTATAAGACACCTGCTTTCACAGGTACAAACATACGCAAAACGAGACTAATGCTTAAAGTGTCGTTTGCCCGTAAACACCATTGCGATGCCGTGTTTATCCGCTTCAGCTATTACCTCATCGTCCTTGTTCGAGCCACCCGGCTGAACTATCGATGCCACGCCGGCCTTCGCTGCATTCTCTACATTATCAGGGAACGGGAAAAATGCGTCCGAAGCCATCGCGCAACCCTTAGACTCATCACCCGCATTTTTGAAAGCTATCAAACCGGATTCGACGCGATTCATTTGTCCTGCCCCTACCCCCAGTACTTTTCTGGCTTTAACCAGAACTATGGTATTGCTCTTGGTATGCTTGGCCACAAGCCAAGCCACCTTCAAATCTTCAAGTTGCTCTTTCGTAGCCTTGGCCTTTGTCGGATAAGTCAGTTTATCCGCCTCCCAACCCGCCAAATCTCTCTGCTGCAAAAGCATCCCCCCGATGATACAGCGGGCATCAAACTCACCGCAGTCAATCTTCGTCCTGTCAATCGGCCCTGTCTCCATCAGCCGCACTCTACTGCCCCACGTTTTCAGCGTTCTTATAATTTCAATCGCTTCCGCATCGAATTTCGGCGCGATTATCACTTCGGCAAAGAATCCGCTCGCCCCTTTGGCCTTACCGAACCGGCTATAAGATTCCATTATTACTTGTGCAAGTTTCACATCCACTTTCCTGTTCAAAGCCACGATACTACCGAATGCGCTGACCACATCGCCTACATAAGCTTTTTCGTACGCCACGCAAATATCATCATCTACCGCACATCCGCAAGGATTAAGATGCTTAACAACCACCGCCGCCGGCTCTTCAAATTCCTTCACCAATTCAAACGCCGCATTGGTATCCAGAAGATTATTAAAGCTTATCTCTTTGCCGCCCTCCAGCAATCTCGCGCTGCTCACCGACATCTCACCGCTCGAGGCCAGTTTGTAAAATGCCGCATTTTGATGAGGATTTTCCCCGTAACGAAGGAGTGCCTCTTTTGCAAAAGTTATAGAAACACGCTCCGGATATTCTTCCCCCGCCCTGCCGTTAAGATATTTTGCGATAGCCGCATCATAAGAAGCCGTCAGCCCGAATGCCACACGCGCGAAATCGCTGCGAAGTTCTTCGCTCACCGCCCCGTTGTTCTCTGTCATCTGCTCGATGACCTTATCGTACTGGTCGGGATTTGTAACTATCGTCACGAACTTGTTATTCTTGGCAGCCGAACGAAGCATACTCGGCCCGCCGATATCTATATTCTCAATCGCTTCTTCAAGAGTACAGTCGGCTTTGGCTATTGTCTGCTCGAACGGATAAAGATTCACACATACCAGGTCTATCGCCTCAATACTATGCTTATCCATCGCCGCCTTGTGTTCGGCCTTGTCCCGAAGTCCGAGCAAGCCGCCGTGTATCTTCGGGTGAAGTGTCTTGACCCTCCCATCCATCATTTCCGGAAAACCGGTAACAGATTCAATACCGACAACGCTTATCCCCGCTTCACTAAGCTTCTTCGCCGTACCGCCGGTACTGATTATTTTTACCCCCATCTCGCTCAGTTTCTTCGCAAAATCAACAACCCCGTCTTTGTCCGATACACTTACTAATGCTGTCTTAATTTTCACATCCATGTTAATCTCTTTCCTTTAAAACTTTGACTGTTACATTTTTATTATTCGCTGAATTTTACACTTCACTCTTCCTCGTTCAAATTTCGTTCCCCTTCCCCCCAATCGTACCCTCGCTTGATTGTCATTCGACCGGCTTTATACAGGCAATCCTCCCTGAATCATCACCAATATAAATCTTCGAATCCACCACATTACTTGCATACTTCGAGATACTCTCCAGATTAACCGAATACAATTGCTTGCCTGCCTTATTATCCATCACTATCAGTTTCGGCTCTTTGGTTATCACGTATGCCTTACCGGCCCACTCCGCTAACAAATCGACTCCCTCGACCAAATCCCAAATACTTTGGCCGCTTTCTCTGTCTATCGCCGCCAGGCCCCTCTGTTGTGCATACTGATATACCACGTTTTCCGTTACGCGAGGTGCCTCATCAAGCACCGCATTCGCCTGGTACTTCCAGTCAAGCTTGCCGCGCATTATATTGACCTTATAAACATTTGTATCCTCGCTCGCAATAAACAATGACTCTCCGTCTTTAATTATCGGCCCAACAATACCACCCGATGCCTCGAACTCCCACCGCAGACGAGGCTCATCTGGATTGATTCTTATCAAATTACCGCCTTCGGTTGAAAAAATAACAAAAGAATCCTCCGCAACAATTGATGTAATTATTGAATCGTTTTCCGCTGCCGCCTCGAAAAGCTGCACCTTATCTTCCGAACGTAGGCAATGAACTCGCTTGTCAACACCGGCTACATAAAAATACGAACTGTTTCGGACCGCAGGACATGTTGCCCTCACTACCAAACGTTCCGAACGAATCTCCGCTCCGCTGTCCTGATTAATCTCAATGATTGCATTGCCGATTATCGAAAAAAGCTCATCCTCATAATGCCCAAGTCCGAGCATCGGAAAGCCTGCCGGTGCAATCTCCCTGCTGAATATTACTGAACCCGTCTGCCTGTTCAACGAAACCATATAGTTCAAATCTGAAATCGCATAGATGCGATTATCAACAATAACCAACTGCTTCAAAGTTTCCGTTCCCTTTATAGGAACCTTAACTTCCCAAACACTTTCCATCTTGCCGTGGGTAAGCAGTGCCTTCGAAACAAGACGCTCCACTCCCCCTTCCCCGCCAAATCCTCTTGCCCCGCAATATAAAACCAAAGCCCCGACTAATAAAAACAGCCTCCACCGTAATTTAAGCATCTTGATAACTCCTCGCAAAATTATGGAAAAAAACCTTCAAATTATCATCACCATTTTAATTATTCTGTCCCGATATTACCGCCCTATGGCTCCACATAATCCGCCAAATCAACATTATGTTCTGTCTCGAACTCCAGCATCTCCTCGATATGCTCGATATCATCTTTTATCCGGTTGGCGAGCTTGAATATATAAGGCTTGCCTGCCAGCCGGTTACGAAGGTCGTCAAGCATCGGCTCCCACGTCCCACCGTACAACTGCGACTTCAGGGCAATCAGCATCCGGTGTTCCTCGCTGAGGCCCTTAACAAATTCGCTCACAGCCTTACTAACTGCTGTTTTGCTGCCCTTATCGCTATTTCCGGTCGATTCAGCCATCTACTGAAAACCTCTCTTTTGCCGAATAATAACTCCCAACCCCGAAAATTGCAACCTTTTTTCTCAATTTAACTGAAAACTCTTACCCCTCTCGTCGCTATAAACCCGCCGCCCGTATCTCGATTGATATATTATTAAAATACAAAAATTGGCTCCTCTCCGCCTTATATACGATTTTATGAATTAAACCAGTCAGAATAAAACTAAACGTAGTTTAACAGTTTGGGTTTGAAAAATCATTCGCTTAGACCTATTATAGTGCGGCTGGAAGACCAGTTAAGGATATCGGCGAATTTAAAAGGACAAAGGATGGATGTCTGAACTGATAAAAAACAAAGCCACGTTTTGTATTGCAAATTATAAAACACTGGATTTCACGCGGCTGTGCCTGCGAAGCATACGCAAGTTCACGAATTACCCATACGATGTGCTTGTAATAGATAACAATTCTGGTGATGAGTCGCTTGATTATCTGAAGAGTCTCAAATGGATAAGGCTGATCGAAAGAGATACCAGCAATGACATAAGCGGCGGGCACTCGCACGCGGCGACGTTGGATTTGGGGCTGCAAAATTGCAATACGGAATTTTTTATCTCAATGCACTCAGATACCTTCGTCCGGAAAAATAACTGGCTATCGGAACTAATCGGGTATTTCGATAACGATGAAAAGATCACTTGCGTAGGCTCTGATAAAATAGAGTTGAAACCTACATTCCGGTTTCTTTTGAAAAAGGCGACTGATTTTCGAACCTTTAAGCGTAAATTACTAAAAGAACCTGATCCGCTGGAGAAATACCGCTATTATAATCGCACGATATGTGCTCTTTACAGAACTGACATCTTGCGAAAAGAAAACTTAACTTTTCAGATGGATAGAGAAAAAGGTATGACGGCTGGAAAGAAATTGTATTTTGAACTTGTTGACAGAGGCTATAAAACAATCGAACTAAAAACCGCCGTAATGGGCCGATTCATCATTCATCTTGCACACGCTACGCAGGTGGTTAATCCAAAAGAGTTCACTTTGCGTAAAAAAACGACACGAAAAATCAACCGCCTGACCAAAAAAGTGATGTCTTTTGAACAGATACAAAGCATATTAGCCGATGATTCGCTTGATAACTAACTCGTTAGTGGTTTTTTGCGCCACGCTGGAAACGGAGTATGTCGTTTTTTCGTTGGCGTCGCTGAGCTATCCGGGATTAAGTAGTTTATCTCCTTTAAAGATAAATATCTTGTCGCTATAGGAAAAACCGAATTAAAGAAAATTTTATAAAAACCAAAGAACGTCTCCTCTCGTCGCTATAAACCCGCCTGTGTTTCAATTGATATTATATTAGTAAAACACAAAAATCGGCTCCACCAGTCTTAAGCACAATAAACTAAAATCAAAAATCTCAGATAACAATTAGCTCACGGCTCACGCATACTCCGTGTCTGTGTGCAGCGAGATGTCAGGGTCTTTTTATTTTACATTCCACATTCCATCATCGTTTAAAACTATCCACTCCCCCTCCCTCTGTTCAATCAGAATTTCCTTGGATGCTCCACCCTCCGGGCCTGTGTAGTAGCTGACATAATAATTGTTTTCATTCTTTTTCGCTGTATCAATAATTGCGACCAGTTTTTTTGTGGATTTCGAGTAATAGCATAAATTCGGCCCCCTTTCTATATTACTATAATTTTCAACCGCAAGGTGCATTCCGTTTGTGTGAATAATATTTTGTATTAGATTCAGATTTTCATCATCTTTGGATACAATTAAATTCAGGTTGTCCCCTTCTACCTTTTTCAGAAGGAACGTATAGGCAATCTCCATTTTCCCGGTTTCAAAGGTTTCATTGGGACCGCTCTTTTCGGATTCAATATCCTTACAACTGCCCCCAAAAAGTAACATCATAAGAATAATTACAGTGCAGTTTTTTATCATTGACATACTCTCACGCTGCCTACCACAGCCACCGTCCACCCAACAATCGTGTACAGCCGCTGCTTCGCTTCAAAATTCCGCATCGCCTAAAGCCCTTTTTACGCTGCAGGTTTGACTTGTCAGCCGGTTAATCAACTGAATTTTAACATCAATCCTTAAAATTTCTTACTGACTATATACGAATAACAAATTAGCACCTTTTCTTAAAGATAATTTTGTAAAAACCAAAGAACGCCCCCTCTCGCCGAATACTGACCTCCAAATCTTGCAACTGCAGTATCTTTTCAAAATTCAACGAAAACAAGAACCTCACGGCAGGTGCAGTGGTTCCCTAAGTGACACAGGGCAAGTTTCGACGCCGCAAACTTTATCGGAAACGTCATCCCGCCGCTCTCACCGTACCCGATTGTGATATGCGGCGAAAAATTCCCAAAACTCGATTTCTCCGGATAGTTTGTAATCCACTGCAGCGTCGTTTCCCCAACCTCCTCTTCACCATATATCATTTCACTGCTCACATCATAACTAAAATATGGCGACAGCTTTTCCATAACCTCATTATGAAGCCTCTGAAGCTGTTCTGCCCTTTCAACTTCAAATACCGACACCTTCTCTCCGAGCGAATTCTCCGAAACCTCGATACCGACAACAAGAAGTTCCCCCAAAGCCGCCCCCTCTGCTAATTCCTTAAAAACTTCCCCAACAGCATCAATGTCCTCTTCTTCGATACACCCCATAGCAAGCGAGATATGTGGCAGGCACTTCTCCTTATCCAGTACTATCTTCTCGCCGAACCTCTCAACCAATTCTCTGTTCGCTTCGATGGTCCTGTCCGCCATCGCTTCCTCCGGCAACAACACAACATCAACTGCTCTTTTACTCATACCTGCACCTCAAAAAGTTTTTTATAGACTGAATTTGCATTCATTTTCTTCTCGAAATAATCTCGTTCACTTCCTCATATTCCTTCACGACCTTCTCATTCTTCTGCCCCGCTATCATATTCACTATAACAATCGTTATGCAATTGCACAAAAACCCCGGAACGATTTCATACATAACATCGCTCAATCCCGTCTGCTTCCACACCACCAGAACCACCGTCCCTGCAACCATCCCCGCAAGTGCCGCCTGCCAGCTTGTCTTTCTACTGAACAACCCGAAAAGCACCAAAGGCCCGAACGCCGCTCCGAAACCGCCCCACGCATAGGCAACTATCCCTAAAATCGTATCGTTCGGCCGAAGCGCAAGTACCAGCGCAACTGCCGAAATTATAATCACGCACCCCCTCCCCACCATAATAATTTCTTTTTCCGTTGCTTCTTTTTTTATCGCCTTTTGATAAAAATCCTCCGTCAGCGCCGACGAGCTAACAAGAAGCTGCGAATCTATCGTCGACATTATCGCCGAAAGTATCGCCGCCAGCATCACTCCCCCCATCCACGGTCCAAGCACCTCACCTATCATATAGATAAAAACCTTCTCCTCCTCGCCGCCGCTAAGATTATCAAACATACCCGCACCGATAAACCCCACCGCCACCGCCCCGCTCAAAGAGATAAAAACCCACACTATCGCTATCCTCATCGACCCCCTCAGTTTGCCCACCGATTTGACACTCATAAATCTCGTCAGGATGTGCGGCTGACCGAAATAACCAAGACCCCACGCAACTGACGATATTATAATCAAAGCCGAATTCCCTCCACCTCTCGGCATCAAACTCAGCGATACCCCCTTCAGGTTTACCGCCTCTCTTATCGCCTCCATCCCCCCGACACTATGATACCCTAACACAGGAACCACCACCACCGCCACAACCATCAGCATACCCTGGAACAAATCCGTCCAGCAAACCGCCATAAAGCCCCCCAAAAAAGTGTATGCGATTATTATCCCGCCCCCCAGCACTACCGCCATCTTGTATTCGACCCCGAAACTCGATTCGAAAAGCTTACCCGTCGCCACCAGCCCGCTCGATGCGTATATCGTAAAAAATATCAGGATGATTATAGCCGAAACCACACGCAAAAGCCCCGTCGGGTCACCGAAACGCTCCTCGAAAAAGCACGGCAGAGTTATCGTATCAGTCTTCTGCGTATAAACTCTAAGCCGACCCGAAACCAGCTTCCAATTAAGGACCGTCCCCGCAAACAGCCCTATCGCTATCCACGCCTCCGGCATCCCGCCGAGATAAACCGCTCCCGGCAGTGCCATCAATAGCCACCCGCTCATATCGCTCGCCTGCGCAGAAAGCGCCGTCACCCACGCCCCCATACCGCGTCCCCCTAAAAGGTAATCCTCTATACTGACGCTTTTGCGGTAAAAATAAAAACCGACCCCCAGCAGAAACACAAAATAAACTAAAAATGTAACAAACGTCGGCCCTGACATCTAATCTCAATTCTATGCACTCTCACCCTTGAACCAAAAAAATGCCTATTTTTTTACCCTCTTTTTACAAATCCGCTAATCCAGCCTGACTCCCTTTTGTTCAAGCCACTCCTTCAGGTCGCCCATTTCTTCGTCGAAAATCTCATTATCGTAATTTTCTTCTAACTTTTGGATATTTTCCGCTAATTCCGGCTGTTTCTCAATAACATCATTTAATTTCTTCTCGAAAGCGTCGCTGACGTTCCGCATCGCGTCAAGCTCGATATGCACCCCTAAAATCCCCGCCATCACTCGTGTCACCGACTCTATACACTTCGGATTGTTACCCTGTATGTAAGCCGGTACCGCCGCCACAAGGCTTGCCATACCCACCCCATGTTTATTTGCATTGGCCGAAAGGTAAGTAACAATGCTCGCCGGCCCTTCGTAGTTGGTGAACTTCAAACCGTAATCCGCAAAAACTCCTTTCACTTTACCGTCCGAAACCGAGCACAGTATCCGCGGCTCGCGTGTATGCGGAACAAGGCCCGCCACGCTGCCTATAAAATATATCATTTCAACGCCGAACTCCGAGCACAACCTGAAAATACACTCCCCAAACTCCCGCCAGTTTACATTAGGTTCTCTGCCGGAAAATAATATCAGATTATTTTCCTCGCTGCAGAACAAATCATTTCGCGGCATCTCAAAGCTGGTTATCAGGCCCTCCTTTATCTTTGTGTGCGGCCGAAACATTGCCGTAATCTCCATCGAACCGGGAAAACTTTGTATATAAAAGCCCTCCGCCTCTATCTCGCCTATCTTCTCCGCACCCAGCCTTTTAACAAGCTGTTTCACAACCCCTGTCGAAACCTCGCCGCTGTCCATCCACCCCGAAAATCCAAGCAGAACTCTCGGCTTCTCCAGTTTCACCCGCTTATAGATATTTAACTTGCCTCCTGCCATCGTCTAATTTTTCCTTTCCTTGTTTTCAATTAAGCCGCCACCATTTTATACGCCCTGCCGCCCGCTTCAAATGATTTTTCTTCTCAATCAAATTTTTTACACCTATTGACAGCCGCCCACACAACTGTTATTCTCTCCACCCGAATAATTCTAACTGCTTTTGTTAAACCTGTCCTGTAAGGAGATTATAATGGATTACAAAAAATTCATCGAGGAACAAATCGCCGAAATTAAACAAACAGTTGGCCCCAATCTCGCAATTAACGCTCTTAGCGGCGGCGTTGACAGTTCCGTCGTTACTGTCCTCGGCCACCGCGCACTCGGAGACCGCCTCAGAACCGTCTTTGTCGATAGTGCCCTCATGCGTAAAGGCGAGCCGGAAAGAGTCGCTCAGATTTTCGCCGATATGAATATCCCCGTTGAATTGGTCGACGCAAGGCAGGATTTCCTCTCCGCGCTCGAAGGCCTCACAGACCCGGAGGATAAGAGAAACGCCGTAACCGATACTTTTTACTTGAAGGTCTTCAGCCAGCTCGTAAAGGAATCCGGTGCAAAATTCCTCCTCCACGGAACAATACTCACCGATATTGAAGAAACCGTTGCTGGTATCAAACGCCAGCACAATATACTCTCTCAGCTTGGCATAGACCCCGAGAAAGCTTACGGCTACTCCGTCATCGAGCCGTTAAAGACACTGCGAAAAGACGACGTCCGCGAAGTCGCAGCCATTCTCAATTTACCCGATGAAATCTCCCATCGAATTCCATTCCCAGGCCCGGCCCTTGCTACAAGAATCGTCGGCGAGGTAACTCCGAAGCGCCTCGAAACCGTAAGAGAAGCTACTGAAATCGTCGAGGAAGAGCTTGCCGACAGCGGCGCTTTTCAATACCTCGCCGTACTCCTAAATGACTGCGCAACCGGCATAAGAGACAACAAGCGCCAATTCGGCCAGATTATCGTCGTACGCTGCATAGAGAGCACCGACGCCAGGACCGCTACTGTAACCCCCCTGCCGTGGGAAAAACTGAACCGGATTGCACAGCGTATTACCGACATTCACGGCGTCAATCGATGCCTCTACGACCTTACCCCAAAACCGCCGGCTACTGTCGAATACGTCTAAAAAACAAGCTTGCCGTCAGGAATCTAAAATATTAAAAATCGCCAACTCTGTTGGCGGCCTCTTACATTCATTTACCCTGTTTCTTAAAAAAATCCGCCTTTTATAAGCCTTTTTTCTTGATATTTTCCTCTTAACCGGATATATTGTATTCAGAGAATGGCGTCGTGGGAACTTTGAACTTCTTGTCTGCTGGCTGGATTTTTCCCTGTACAATCGCTCTTTATTGCAAAATAACGCATTTACGGAAGGAGAATGAAAAATGAGCAAAAAGACAGTTTTTGTGTTGGGGGTGTTGGTTTTTTTACAGACGATGGTCGCTGCGGGGGATACCGCAAGTTTCCAGGGCCTGGGTGATCTACCTGGTGGCTATTTCTCCAGTAGCGCATATGGCGTTTCCGCCGATGGCTTGGTGGTTGTGGGACGGAGCAAATCTTCATCTGGCACTGAGTCCTTTCGCTGGGTAGCCAATGATGGCATAGTAGGCCTTGGCGACCTGGACGGCGGTTCGTTTTTTGGTGGCTCCACAGGTGCCAGTGCTGACGGGGCAGTTGTAGTAGGATTCAGCAAATCGTCGCCGGGTTATGATGACAATAAAGGCGAAGAGGCATTCCGTTGGACGGAAGCTGACGGTATGGTCGGCCTGGGCACACTGGGTGGTGACCATTTGTGGAGTTGTGCCTATGGCGTAAACGCCGACGGCTCTGTCGTTGTGGGCTGGAGTGGATTGGAATATGGCGTGGAGGGCCGAGAGGCCTTTCGCTGGACAACCGATGGCGGTATGGTTGGTTTGGGCGACTTAGATGGTGGCAAGTTTTACAGTTGGGCTTCAGATGTCAGTTCCGATGGCTCGGTTGTGGTGGGAGCAAGCAAATCGGCATCGGGTGAAGAAGCTAAAGAGGCGTTCCGTTGGACCGTCGACGATGGTATGGTAGGTTTGGGAAGGCTGGAAGGAAGCAGCAACGCCTATGCTGTTTCTGCCGATGGTTCGGTTGTGGTGGGAGCGAGTGGAACGGATTCACGTCAAGAAGCATTTCGCTGGACAGAGGAAAACGGTATAGTGGGATTAGGCGACCTGCCGGGTAGCGGGTTTTGGAGCACCGCCTTCGACGTTTCCGCCGATGGTTCAGTGGTTGTGGGACACAGCGAATCGGCATCGGGTGTTGAGGCGTTTATCTGGGATAAGAACAACGGCATGCGAAGTCTAAAGGATGTTCTTGTAAATGATTATGGTCTTGACCTTACCGGCTGGACTTTGATGAGCGCAAGAGGGATTTCCGACGACGGGCGGACGATTGTTGGCTATGGATTCCATCCGGATAACCTTAACACTGAGGCGTGGGTTGTTAGGCTTCCCGCTCCACAGGTAGTTTATGTTGATGCGGATGCTCCGGCTGGCGGGGATGGTGCGAGTTGGGATACGGCTGTGAATTATCTTCAGGATGCATTGGCTACTGTCGGAAGCGGCGATGAAATCCTGGTGGCAGAAGGCACATACACGCCGGATGTAAGTTTAGTCAACCCCACCGGCACCGGCGACCGCCAAGCTACCTTCCAACTCAAAAATGGCGTGTCTGTCAGGGGCGGTTATGCCGGCTGCGGCGAGCCGGATCCAAATGCCCGGGACATCGAACTGTACGAAACTATACTCACCGGCGACATGGCAAGTGACGATGAGCCTAACTTCACTAATAACGAAGAAAACAGCTACCACGTCGTTACCGGCAGCTATACAGATAAGACAGCCGTCCTCAATGGTTTCACTATCACTGCCGGAAATGCCAATGGTTCTTTTTCGGGTGCTCGAGGCGGCGGGGGAATGTTTAATCAATCGGGTAGCCCTACGGTAACCGACTGCACTTTTAGTGGGAATTATGGGTCTGACGGCGGCGGAATGAATATCCGCAGCAGCAGTCCAACGGTGACCAACTGCACGTTTAGAGATAACCGGGCAGCAACATTGGGCGGTGGAATGAGCTCGAGTGGTTATCAAACAGTAAGGGGCTGTAAGTTTATCGGCAACTCGGCCACCTCCGGCGGTGGGATAAACGTCTTCGTTGGCGACCCGTTGTTCGAAAATTGTGTTATTCGTGGCAACTCGGCCAGTGAGGATGGTGGCGGCATACAGTTTGTCACCGATAACTGGGCGAGAGTAATTGGCTGTCAAATCAGTGGTAACATGGCAGGACGCAACGGTGGCGGTATGTACTGTTCGGGCTGCTACGAGGAAGACATGATAATCAACTGTTCAATTAGTGGTAATACAGCGGGCAATTTGGGCGGCGGAATGTACACCACATCTGACAGTTCTATGAACCTGTTCAACTGTATTTTTTGGGGAGATACTCCTGATGAGATATATGTGGAGCCCACCAATTGGCCGCCAACCCCTTACTACTGCTGCATTCAGGGTGGTTGGCCCGGTCAGACCGGCGCTGGCTCAGGCGGTATAATTGCTGACCCATTGTTTGTTGATGCTAACGGGCCGGATGATATTGCGGGTACGGAGGATGACAATCTGCGTTTGCTGCCAGGCTCGCAGTGCATTGATACTGGCGACCCGTGTTATGTACCTGCACCAAACGAAACCGACCTCGATGGCAACCCAAGAATAATTAACGGCAGAATCGATATGGGTGCCTATGAATCCGACTATATCAAGGCCCGTCTGCGGCTCTTACCCCGGACAATAAACCGCCAAAGCAAAATGAAAAGAGTAATGGCCTGGATGCAGTTGCCGCAAAGTATCACCAAAGAACAAATCGACGAAGATACCCCTCTTCTGCTCTATCCAGGCCCTCTCGAACCCATCAATAAATATATCTTCGAGCACGGCCGAAAAGGCCGTAAGCGAACAAGCATTTTCATTCTTTACGACAAGGCCGAACTTTTGTCAGTCGTCCCGGATAACGGCCTCGTTGATGTACAGGTTATTGGCAGCTTAAATACCGGCCAGAACTTTTACGGCACCAGCTTCCTTACTCTAATTGACCACCAACAGCCAAACCAGTGGCGCTTGCTCAGAAAGAAATAACACCCTGACCCGCAAATTAAAAACAAAGGGCTGGGAATTTAAGACACTCCCAGCCTTTTTTTACTTTTACTTTTTACTTCTCCTGTTCAAATGCTCACCTTTCTACTGCTCCGCTTACCCCCCTCCTTTACGACTTTTGAAGTTTTTTGTTCAGCATAATCCCATGTTGCTCATCGCCTCCGACATGAACAATGCTTTTTATTATCTTTTTCTACCATCTTATTCTGTCCAATATACCCTCTGTATAATCGACCCGTTTTCAGTATGGAATTTTATAAATTTCCTGCCTCGACCGCAGCTAAATTACGACAACTAAATAACAGATTTTTTCTATCAAACAGAACTCGCCCCTGCATGTTGCAACCTGCCCTCGTATGCATTTTCCTCCATGTCTGAAGCAAAAGTTGTCCATTTTAACATCGATACAGGAATTGAAAACCGCAAACACGAAGTGAAGCACAGAAGCCAAAAACTTACCTATCTTAACATTCGTAATCAAATTGAACAAAACCACAAAAAATACAAAAAAGGAAAAGTTGCAGAATCCAAAAATCTTACCCATCTTAATATTTGTGAACGAATTGAAAAAATCCATATAAAAAAAATAAACACTAGGCAAAGTTCACAATCCGGAAACTTACCCAAATTAACATTGGTGGACGAATTGAAAAAACGGTGCGCAAAAATACAAAAAAATACACAAAAACGGGGCATTTTTTCGTTTTTTTTTCGTTTTTTTCGCTTTTTTTAACTTTTTGTTCGTTTTTTCGTCTTTTTTTGCGTTTTTTCGTCGTTTTTTTTACCACAACCCCCATTTTTAGCTCAAAATCAAGGGTACCTTAAACCCCTCCATACAAAACCACCCCCATTATTAGCCCAAAAACCCCTATCGCCAAAACTCAAAATTCCCCCACTGTGCAGGTTTTTCAAAGTAGTTTTTTCAGTCTCTCAAGTTCCCCGGCCTTCATATGATAGCTATGTTCTTTATCGGGAAATCTACCATCCTGAATCTCTTTGGCATAACCGCTAAACGCCTCGATGGTGCTTTCAGCCAAACTGCCGTAACTCTTTACAAATTTTGTAGTTACACCTTGTGTCAATCCCAATATATCAGGTGCAATAAGTATCTGCGACAAAAAAAGCCAGATTCTAAGTACGACAGAATCTGGCTTCGGAGGAGGGTGATGAAAAGCTAACAGAATAATGGCTCTAAAAAATACCAGCTATTCGCTTTTAATAGCCCTCTTCTCTATTGATTATCGAATAAAACGCAGAAAATTCTTTAAAGAAAAATCTAAAAGAAACTACACTTTAATTACCAGAAATCAAGCATTTATTTTCG
This sequence comes from uncultured Pirellulales bacterium, assembly GCA_964539795.1. Taxonomy (GTDB): domain Bacteria; phylum Planctomycetota; class Phycisphaerae; order Sedimentisphaerales; family Anaerobacaceae; genus CAZTKW01. The sequence continues at coordinate 5,602 of CAZIKS010000028.1, read as the reverse complement.
AAAAATCCAAGTTTTTTTTTCATTATTCCCAAAAACAGGCTCATTTGGCCCAAAAGTTCGGTTATTTTACGCTTGCTAAAAGGGTTATGTTCTAATATTTTAACCAGTAAGCTGTTATTTTCTTTTTTTATTTTTGGGAAAAACCTTGTATGGATACCAAAATCACGATAGCGGACTTGGCTGAGGCCAAGCGTCAAAATCGTAAAATTGCAGCGGTTAGCTGCTATGACTTTACTACAGCTAAACTTATATCACAAACTGATGTGCAAATGATATTAGTGGGTGATTCGGCCGCCCAGGTAGTGCTGGGGTATGATTCTACACTGCCGGCAACAATGGATTTTATGGTTGTTATAACGGCTGGTGTGCGTCGAGGAGCTCCAAATGTGTATTTGGTGGCTGATATGCCGTTTTTATCGTACCAGGTCGGTTTAAATGAGGCAGTTAAAAACGCCGGCCGGTTTGTAACTGAGGCCGGTGTGCAGATGTTGAAAATCGAGGCTACAGAGGCATATCTCGATGTAATTAAAGCAGTTAGCAATGCTGGAATGGCGGTTATGGCGCATATCGGGATTAGGCCACAAAGCATCAGCAAAATCGGTCGATTCAAGGCCGAAGGGACTACGGCTGAGATGGCAGTGGAGTTGATAAACCTTGCAGAACAAATGATTTACGCCGGCGCCAGTACACTTCTTCTCGAAGGGGCCGCTGCGGAGGTTGGGCAGATAATTACAGAACGCTGTGAAGTACCTGTGATAGGTTGCGGTTCCGGGCCCGGCTGTGACGGGCAGATACTTATTGCACCTGATATATTGGGATTGACACAAGGTGTAACTCCCAAGTTTGTAAAGAGTTACAGCAGTTTGGCTGAAAGCACCACTAAGGCTTTTGCAGGGTATGCCAAAGAGATTCAGGATGGTCGATTTCCCGATAAAGAACACAGCTACCATATGAAAGCCGGGGAACTTGATAGACTGAAAAAACTGCTTTAAGAAACCTGGACTGTGGGCAATTCCGAGTTTTAGCGATATGGGTTTTTAGGCTAAAAATGGGGGTGGTTTTGTATGGGGGATTTTAAGGCACCTTTGATTCTGAGCTAAAAATGAGGGTGAGGGTTTAAGAAACGTCAAAAAATTGAAAAAAAACCGACAAAAAGTGGAAAAGAGTTAAAAAAAAGCGGTGAAAATGAGAAAAATTGAAAAAAAAGTGAAAAAAAGACGCAAAAAATGCACAGGTTTTTTAATTCCGACATCGGTGTTAAAATAGGTAAGTTTTCAGATTTTGCACATTGCTTCATGTATATTTTTTTGTACGGTTTTTTTCAATTTTGTTACCAATGTTAAGATAGGTAAGTTTGCGGCTTTTTCGCTTGTTGTATATGGTCTTTTTCAATTTGCTCAGATTTGTTAATCCGGTTAATTTCGGATGGGCTGCACGGAGGGTTTTGTTCTGTGAAATCCCTGAACTTATTAGTCGCTTGAGCATTTCAGGAGTAACTTCGGGAACTGGATAATTCCACATCGCAACATTGGATTTTCCGGCTGGGATGTCGGTTTAGGTAGGTCAAAGAAACGATGATCAGCCGGTACATTCGTTTTGCTGCGAACATTTTTACTGAAACGTCTTTAAGATGACAATGAAAATCTTGAATTTGTTAAACAGGTTTGATATTGTAGGGGCTTAGGTAAGCAAAGATTTTCAATGTTATAATAGAAAAGGCTGACTTAGAGAAATTACAATGAGATTTAGCACAGCAATCAATTGTATGGACGGCCGCGTTCAGTTACCTGTGAATGCTTTTTTGAAGAATTATTTCGAGGCCGAATATATTGATACAATTACCGAAGCCGGTCCGGTACGCATTTTTGATAAGACCTCTGACCTTACGGCACTGAATTCTGTTTATAGCCGTGTGGATATTTCTGTTAACCAACATGGGAGCCAGGGACTTGCCGTTTGTGCCCATGCAGATTGTGCCGGCAACCCGCTCGATGATGCCCATCAGCAAGAACAAATCGAAAAAGCCGTCATTATTTTAAGAGAGAGGTACCCTAATATCGAAATCATTGGTCTTTGGGTCGATAAGGAACTGTGTGTCCATAAATGCATCTGAAACTCTTGCGGCCGCTTGTGATGGGAAAGGATTCAGGATTATATATATTTAAGTAATGCAACGCTTTTAATTGATATGGAGAGAATCATGTATTTATTATCGCGGCTGAAACGTCTTCATGATGAATTTAAGAGCCTGCATTTGTGAGGTAGGTTTACGAAGGCAGGCTAAGGGGTGCATAGGGAACGAGAAAAAATGAGCGAAACAGATAACAATAAACAAGAGCAAAAGTCAAAAATCAGCAAATGGGCTACATCTTCGATGTATTCGGCACTTATTGGAATAGCATTGATATTATTATCATATGTATTTTTAGAGCAAACTGTCAATAAATTTGCTTACAACATTTTTTCCGGGATAATCAGAGTTGGTTGTATTCTAATCGTCTTTGGATTCGTAGCCGGTATCATCGGTCTGATATGTATTAAGGCCAGCAAGGGAAAATTAAAGGGGACCGGATTTGCAATATCAGGCATAATTATTTCTTCAATCCCCATTGCCTTCTTTATCTTTCAGCTTTATATCTTCTATATGGTTTTTATTTATGAAAAACCATACGACAATTCCAATCCCAAAGCCATCATAGCTAAAGTCGAGAAAGTTTATGATTTTAATTTTCCCGAAAAGATAGAAAACTTAAAAGCGGCGGAAAAAACATCTTTCGGTATAGACCATACTTTCATAGCTCGCTTTACCGCCGACCAGAATAGTTTTGCGAAACTTCGGAATTCACTGTCCAAAAAAGACTATTATTTCGAAGAAATAACCGATGAACTTCTGACCGAAAATGGCAAGAGATATACTGATTTATGGATAAGTAATAAGAGGGGAAGTATGTGGCGAAGGAATGCTCCAGAGTGGTTAAATGAAGAAATCCCTAAAGGCAAGGTTTATGAACTTTATCTAAGATGCAAGACGATGCAGCTTTCTTTCATATATGTTGAGTTGCCAGATTCAAATGAAGTTGTTGTTGATGCAGAAGGTTGGAGGAAGTTCAAAGACAAATTAATAGGCCCAGAAGAAGCCAATGATTTGAAGTGGACGGATGTGCAAAAAGAATGATTAAATCTGTGATTGATAAAATGGTGCGGTGAGTATGAGCGAAACAGATAAAAATAAACAAGGGCAAAAGAGAAAAACTTCCAGGCTGGCGATACTTTCTATTCTTTTTGGAGTCCCTGGTCTTTTGGTATCTTATTTTTATAAAGAGATAATTGTTTCCCCGGAAGCAGCAAGGCGATTTTGTATTAAGATAGTGTGTTTTATGGGGGTTGTTGGTTTTTTTGTCAGTATAGCGGCATTGTTGAGGATAAAGAAATCTAAAAAGATGTTGAGAGGGCTTTGGCTTTCTATTTTAGGGATGGTTTTGTGCCTTTCGAACATTGGTATCGGGTATCTGGTATTGTCTCCACGCTCAACAGCATACAGGATGGTGTGCGGCACGAATTTAAGTCTTTTGGGCAAGGCACTTCTGATTTACGAACAGGAGAACGGCCACTACCCAGAACCAAATCAATGGTGCGATTTGCTTTTGAATGACGGCGAGATAAAAGCTGAAACTCTTATCTGTCCTGTGAGCCTTCGTGCTATATATACTGTTTATATCCCGGGTATTAACAGCAAGATAATATTAAGAAGCCCCTTTACAAGGAAGGGCAAATGCAGTTATGCGATGAATCCGAATTGTGAGCCAAACTCGCCGCCTGATACAGTTTTATTGTTTGAAACTGAGTATGGCTGGAACCAGTACGGAGGAAAAGACATATTAACAAAAGGAAATCATTATGGCGAGGGGTGCAATGTTTTATCCAATGATTATCATTGCACTTTCGAACGATTTCCAGAGGAATTGAACTGGGGAGATGAGCGAAAAGAATGAGTAAACAGGCGATTGTTAAGATGTTGCGGTGAGATTGCTCGTAGATTCGAGCGGATATCCAAGAAAGATAAATGAAAGGATGATGCAGTATGGATAGTCTTGAGCCAAGAAATCGTGGAGAAAGGTGGGTCTTGCACGTTGGCAAGAAATCACGGAGTAAGTGGTGGACTTTAGTATGGTTACTTTTTGCAATTATCTTTGGCCTGATGTGTGTGTGGGAAATCGTTCTGAAGAAAGATATTCTTGTCACCTTTTTCTTTGAACCATTTGAATTTCCACCAGTGGCATCGGAACTACTGTTATTCGGTATGGTAAGCGGAGCACTTTTTGCATTTAGCAGTGCTATGTTCTTGTGTGTTGCTATCCTTTATTTTGAGCGAAGGCATTTTTACCGAATAATCCAAAGACTAAAAGAAAATATAGATAGTCTTGATAAACAGCAGCCAACTTTTCACAAAAATGCACAAGACGATCAAGGACAATGAGTAAATCGGCAAAAGTTGAATGATTTGAAAGACGAGCTAAGTAATGAACTGGTGGAACCACATACCTGAGCACATTAATCCCAATATCATTGAGATTGGCTCGTTTCAAATACGCTATTATGGTTTAATGTATGTTATAGCCTTCGCTATTACCTATTTACTTATTCTGCACAGATTAACGAATGAACGATACGAATATCCCAAAGCGGTTATACAGAAATATTTCGTATGGGCCATTCTGGGTGTAATGATTGGGGGGAGAGCCGGGTTCGTATTGTTTTATGATTTAAGCTATTTCATCGCACATCCATTAAGAATAATCTGCCCTTTTGATTTCTCCAACGGTTTTGGATATATCGGTCTTTTCGGGATGTCTTATCACGGGGGATTGGCTGGTGTAATTTTGTCTTCCCTGATTTTCTGCTATAAAAAGAAAGTAAATTGCTGGGATTTCGCAGACCTTTTAAGCCCTGCGATACCCTTAGGATATACATTCGGCCGGTTAGGTAATTTTCTCAATGGGGAGCTTTATGGTCGAGCCACGACTGCAGGTTGGGGAATGTACTTTCCTTTAGACCCAACCGGTCAATTACGACACCCGTCACAACTTTACGAGGCCTTTTTTGAAGGGATATTTCTTTTTATAATTCTCTGGAGTATAAGGAAAAAACGGCTATTTAACGGTTTTCATTTCTGCCTGTATATTATCAGTTATGGAATAGTGCGCTTCTGTATTGAATTTGTAAGGGAACCAAATCCCGATTTAGGATTTATATGGCATTATTTGACAATGGGGCAGATCTTGAGCATTGCTATGGTATTAGGCGGTACTTTTATTATCCTGATTAAAATAAATCAGAAAAAGCCAACTACAAATGTACCAATGGTGCAGGAAAATTCGTGATTTGTAAATCGAGAAAGAGGAAAGTTGAAAAAGGGAGGCTTCTTAGTTTAAGAAAGATTGTTCTTCAAACTTCTGTAAATTTCGATTTTGTTTTCCCATCTGTGGGAATCGGTCAGGTTGGGTGAATCGAGGCCCAAAGCCCACAAATCAAGCCACCATTTCCAGATAAATCGCAGCAGCCTCATATATCAACCCCCATATAACAACCCCTATTTAAATAC
>CAZIKS010000027.1:0-24948 GCA_964539795.1 uncultured Pirellulales bacterium | reverse complement strand
GAATATATTCATCCGAAACTTTCCATATATCGCCCGCCCCCATACTCACTACTAATTCGCCCTCTCGCACATTTTCCTTCAAATAATCGCAAATCGCCCCGAATCCGTCGATAAACTTCCCATCGGCCCCATTGCCGCGGATTCGCTCGACCAGTATCGCCGAGTTGATTTGTCTTTTCTCAGCCTCGGTATCACGCACAAAATAAATCTCCGGCACAACCGTCACATCCGCAAGCTTAAAGCTTTCCGCAAAATCATCAAGTAAAAATCGTGTCCTGCTGTACTGGTGCGGCTGAAAAATGCACCAGAGACGTCTCGGCTCATACCTCTCCCGTATCGCCCCAAGAGACGCCCGGATTTCAGTCGGATGATGAGCGTAATCATCGAGAACTGTCACGCCCTTAAAACGCCCCTTGAGCATCAGCCGGCGGTCGATACCCGTAAATTCCCTAAGAATTTCAAGCATCTGTCCCCCATCTACTCCCGCATTCACGCCCATACCGAAAACCGCAAGACCGTTCAAAATATTGTGCCTGCCCGGAACAGCGATTTGAGTCGCTCCGACAGGCTCGCCGTTATGATAAACATCGAACGAGTATAACCCGTCAACCAACCGAATATTCTGTGCTGAAAAATTACAAGCCTCATCGAATCCGAATGTCTCGAAATGCTTCTCCTTCCCCAGCTCCGCAATGACCCTCCCGGTATTCGCATCCTCGCCGCTGGCAATTACAAGCCCTTCAGGTTTTACCCCGCCTGCGAATTCCCTGAACGCTTCAACTATTTCATCCTCGTCTTTGTAGTAGTCAAGATGGTCCTGCTCGATATTCAGTATCGCTGCGATTTTCGGCTTCAGGTTCAAAAAGCTCCGGTCATATTCGCAGGATTCCGCTATGAAATACCTCCCGTCCCCAACCCCCGAAGAGCTGTCCAACTGACTTATTTTCGCACCGACGATAAAACTCGGCTCAAGCCCCGCCTGCTTCAGGCAGTAAGTAAGCCAGCTGCTCGTCGTGCTTTTGCCGTGGGTGCCGCTGATTGCTATTCCATCATAGCAGTTCATCAGCCCCCCTAATAGCTCTGCATATTTGAATATCTCGCACCCTCTCTCCCGCGCCGCCTTCAGTTCCGGGTTCTCCTCTTTTATCGCAGCCGAGATTACAACCGCATCGGTTTCCTCCTTGAGATTTTCCACATTATGCCCGCTTTTTATGTCCGCCCCAATCCCGCACAGTTCCGCTGTTACCTCGCTAACCTCACTGTCCGACCCGCTGACAATCGCTTTATTTCTTATCAAAACCTTCGCCAGGCCGCTCATCCCGATACCGCCGGCGCCGATAAAATGGAATCGTAAACCTTTAAGTCCCGATATGCTGCCCGTATTCAGCAGTTCGAAAACACCAGCCGTTTTGATATTACAAGTTTCCATACTTGCCTAATGACCGAAAAAAATAACAATCCTTTTCTATATCGGTATTTTAACGCTAAACCCAGCAGCAGTCTATCAAAGATAACCACCTGAAAAAAGAAAAATCCCCAAAAGAACAAAACACTTGCCTATGTAGGTAATTGCCCTTTGGTTCCTTTTAGACTCTAACAAAAACTAATTTGTCATTTCAAAACCTGATTGTCATTTCGAGCGAAGTCAAGAAATCCATTAAAATGGTTCCGCGAAGCGGTTACCTGCATTTGAGTCGGGTTTTGCTTAGAGTGCCTTAGTCTCATGTACTCAGTTGGCAGCTCTATGAATCTCTCAGCCTGTAACAGCACAATACCTCTGCGAAGCCGGCGGGAAAATTAATCAATTAATACTCCCCCCTCAAAAATAAAAAAGTCAGGGCCGGACTGCGGAGGAAAAGGAGAGAGCGAAATTGCCCAGCCCTGAAGGTAAGCCTCTGCTTATAACTAAAATAGACCATTTTCCCAAAAGCAATGCAACGAGGAAATTCCTACATTTGGCCTTCCCAAAGCCTACTTTTTGCCTTACCAAAACCTATTCTTTAGCAAAATTCCGCTTTTTTATGCAAAAAAAACCAATTTGAAAAAAAATAGGGCTGGGCGCGTAAACAGGAGGATGGAGGAGGAGGATAACGCGTCGTCTCCCAGCCCTAAAGCTCCCATTGCAACCGTATAATATTTTGATACCCCTCTAACCAAAAAGCAACGAGTAAAATCCTACATTTGGCCTTCCAAAAACCTATTTTTTCACGTACCAAAACCTACCTTTTTAGAAAAAATCCGGTTTTCATTGAAAAAACACCGTTTTCAAAAAAATAGGGCTGGGCGCGTAAACAGGAGGATTGGGAAAAGGATAACGCGTCACATCCCAGCCCTGAAGATAAGCCTTTGCGCATAACTAAAATAGACCATTTTCACTAAAGCAATGCAATTAGGAAATTCCTACATTTGGCCTTCCAAAACCCTACTTTTTCACCTACCAAAACCTATCTTTTTCCAAAATACCGGCTTTACGTTGAAAAAACCCCCAAAATGAAAAAGTCAGGGCTGGACAAGAGGGAGAGGAGAAAGCGGGCATCCAGCCCTGAAAATTGATTGTTAAATTATGCTATTGCTGAAAAATACCTCAATTCTAAACTCCACGGCACTGTCTCCTTAGTTTGCGAATTATATTTTAACCTGAAAAACAAAACATGTCAACAAATTTTCCTAAAATAATCCCTTTTTTAAAAAAATTTCTATTCCTCCACCTGTCCCAACTCTCCCCCTTAGCCCTGACCTGATACCCCTTATCCCACATTCATAAGTACCTGCCGCATAACCAGTTAACCTCTCACAATTTCAACGGGCCGGTATAGTGGCTTCAATACCCTCTTGTTTGGAAAAGATGTTTTTTTAAATTTATTTCTTGCGTCACGTCGGGTTATTATGTTATAGTGGGTTTTTTGGCGGAGAATATTCTTCCATCTCTCAGGAGTATCCTTCAATAAATTAAGAATGAGAGATACTATTTATGTGGCCTATAAACAGGCCAAGGAGAAGTACAAGTGAGTATAGGTACAGTAAAATGGTTCAATTCGAGCAAGGGATTTGGTTTTATTAATCCGGATGATGGCGGCGATGATTTATTCGTCCACCACTCCGAGATTAAAACTACTGGTTATGCATCGCTCGATGAAGGCCAAAAGGTTGAGTTTGAAATCGGACAGGGCAAAAAAGGCCCATGTGCGACGAGCGTAGTTCCCTGCTAAGCAGAAAACAATGCTTAAAAACCAAATGGGCTCTACCTAATGGTAGGGCCTTTTTTATCTCTATACCGCAACAATTTACTACGAAACTAACAAAATCCACCCGCGGACAACAACTAAAAAGGGCTGTGAACAACGCGCCCACAGCCCTGTTCGTATGCACTCTGTGCATATATCATCACTCTGGAACAATACGGATGGTATCACTGCCTGAGACGACAAAACCATCATATGTCAACGCTCCAAGTTCACAATCTGCATCAAGTGGATACTCAGCGAGTTTCTCTGTCTCTAAATGAACAACCAAATCCAAATCTCCATCATCATCTACGTCTGTAAGATTCGACATCGGCACTGGAGCATCCTTCTTGCCCCGCAGCTTAACCAGGCCGTCACTAAAGTCTTCACCGCGTAAAGTCACCGTTGCCGGGTCGATGGTGGAAGCGTCAAAGGCTTCGTCAGTCAGGAAAGCCACTGGAATCACGCCATTTGAACCCATATTGATACTATTGGGGTAACTGCCCGGCTTAATGTCGATGCTTACCTCTATTAAACTAACAGTAACCATTGTAACATCCGGCTCACTACTCACCCCATATTCATCTGTAACAACCAGCGAAATATCAGTTTGGCCAATTGGAAAGACTCTGGTTGCTGTAGGCTCTGTAGCGTCCACGTCGTTATTCGGGTCGCCATCGCCGCCCGAATCCACTGCCATGTCAAGGTCCCATTCATATGTAAGTTCATCTCCATCGGGGTCGAATGAGTCTCTTCCATCCAGAAAAACCCAGGCACCTTCCCAGCCGGTCGCTTGGGCAACATATGGGCCACCTGCACTAGCTGTTGCCGCCAAATTGTCAGGAGGCAAACCAGCAACAAGTGTTATGTTGTCTAATAAGACTTGACTATTAGTTTCGCCCATACTTTTGAGTCTAAAATCAATATTAGTTGCTTGAACTGTATAGCCAGAGATATCAATCATCCCACTCGACGTAAGTGAATTACTTTGATAATTTGTTCCAATCACAGACCATACCATCTGTTCACCAATTATAATTTGAAGAACATCACCATCGCCTTGCTGCGTGAAGTCATAATCGAACTCTATGGCGCTGGCATAACTAGGATAATTTGTTGACCAGCTAATAGCAGCATCTGATCCTTCACTTAGTTGTGCTACATTGTTCTCGCCGCTACCATCATCTACAATCTGAACATCTCCCTCAGACACAAAATTGCCAAGTCCTTTGCTAAAAGTTTCAATGATTGTTTTCCCACCCATTCGGTTAATAAACCGAGCTTTAAACTCACTAGTATCAAAATCCTTATATACGCGCACATACCCTCTATCGGTGAGGTCATTAGCAGAAACCGTTTTCCCTGGAAGATTTTCCAATTCCACCTTAATTTTGTAGTCACTCGATGCAAATCCCTCAGTCAAAGAGCTATCCAATGCAAGAGCCACGCCAATGGTATCATAAGGGTGCATATCGCTTGGAAGCCATATTGTAGGATCAGGGGGTAGAGTATTCATCCAGGCGAGCACAGGGAGATAAACATATTCGGCAATTTGATCACGGAGCAGCCAATAAGGAAGCAAAGCGGTATTCCACAGACCTTCTGGAATTGGTGCGTCCATCGTTGCGTCCAGAGGTACCATGTGTACTTTTAGCGGGGAATTGTTTACCGATGCAAACACATACTCAGCAGCGTTTGGGTCGCGCCAGATATTATACTCAGAAGCGAACCAAGTCCAAGGAACGTTACCAGGCCAACATGGAAAATGCAACGGTTCCACTTCTACGGCACCACCGATTATCCAGATTTCTCCAACATCGTTCATAAATTCTTCTGGTCCACCACCGGCTGCTGCTCCACCTTCGTATTTGAACATTGCTGTAGCCAAATTAGTGAGCGTACCTTGGGCTATGATGGTAATCTCACCATGATTCTCAGACACAAGTTTATTAATAAAATCCACGGCCTCGGTAGGCTCCAACCCATCCATAACAGCAGCAGGGTTGGCTGGATCAACCCCTAGCTCTCGCCAAGTTTCTTCAAAACTGGCGCCTTTTTTCAAAGGCGGTATCCCATCCAGGATATGAGCATCAACGAGTACACCCAATGCTTCGTTAGCTTTCCTGAAGTAAAAATCGATTCCGGGAACCTGAGTTTCGAGCAGTGGGTCTCCTCCGAGTGGGTCTTCTACGACCAGTGGGTTTCCAGGTTCAAATATGTCCCACATGTTTCCCCAACCAACCGTAATACCTTCTAATTGGCAATATGGCGACTGGGCTGCATATATCAGGGCCAGAATATCGTCTGGGTCGCACGATATGAATGCAAATTCAGGGTTGAGCCAAAATGATGGATCCATGTCTATGATCACTCGTTTTCGGTTAGGCTCAGGTGGTATGCCCGAGACAACGTCGCCGATCCAAATATGACCATCAGGCGAATCAAACACAAGTTTAGTCCCGTCTAAAGATAAATCACACCAGCCAATATTCCCGCCTGGTACCGAAAGTAGCAACTCCTCGGTGCCTGTTGAAAGGTTGTGTAAACACAATTCGCCGTCCTGTATATATCCGATGATCGAGTCGTCGGGCCACCAAAACATCGGGTTTTGACCTGCTGAACCGAACACTATTTGGTGTTTTCCGGAGCCATTGGCATTCATCACCCAAAGGTGTGGAGGCGTACTACTTGTAGAATAGTTTGCATAGGCAATTAAGTTACCCGAACGTGAATAGATTGGATTGTTTTGTCCATAACCATCAAGGGTGTGATTAGTCAGTCGGACTTTGCCTGACCCATCTGGATTGGCAGTCCAAATCTCCGCTGCATCTTGCATGTACTCGCTGCAATAAACGAGCTTATTACCACTTGGGTGCCAGCGACATGTTGTTTGCCTGTATGACCCGCCAATCAACGAATGTGGGCTTGAGCCGTCCCCATTCACTATCCACAAATCGTAATCGTTACTACCGAACTCCTTGGTGTATGTAATTCGACCATCTGGGGCAAAACGAGGCTCAAACTCCCCCCTTGAATCTGTTGTAATTTGGGTTTTACCAGAACCATTTGTATTCATTACCCAAATGTCACAGTTTGCCCAGAAATATGGAGAGTGCATATTCCTGTAGGCAATTTTTGTTCCATTGGCATTGAAAGTACAACCGGATTCTGCAATTGAACCGTTTGTTAGCTGAGTTAAGTTCGTAACTTCATATCCAATTACCGGCAAAGTCCAAAAGAAAAATAATAATAAACTTAATAATAATACCCTTTGTGAATTTCGTCCATCATTCATTTCAATTACCTCCTGATAACTATGCGTTCTTTTGCTACCTCAACCAAATACAGTTGTTTGGCTGAACTTTTTTGATATGTACAGACAAATCTACTTACGGCGGGTGATAAGTTATTGGGTAAGTCATCACTATCTCCTCGATTGTCCTGTCCCTGTTCGACAACTAACGATTAATTATGAATTGAAGTATATCACCTTCCCCGAATTTGTCAAGCTTTTTCCCTATCTTTTTCCCCCTTTTCTTATGTTTTTAACGTCCCGGCCAAGACTTTTCTCTTAAATTCTAAGCTCCCCTTTCAGCCTTAATTTTCCCGCCCCCTTGCATCTCGCCTCTGGCCAGCCGCCAAACTACCCATTTTAACATTTGAATTTCTGCCTTCTAATTTTTAATGCCCCCGCGGCCGGCGGAGTCAAACCTGTGCTTTTTTTGCGTCTTTTTTTCACTTTTTTTTCAATTTTTTGTTTTTTTGCCCCTTTTTCTTAACTTTTTTGAACTTTTTGTCGTTTTTTTTTCAATTTTTTGACGTTTTTTCAACCCCCACCCTTATTTTTGACCCAGAATCAAGGGTGCCAAAAATCCCTCCATAAAAACCCACCCCCATTTTTAACCCAAAAACAAGGGTAATTTAAAACCCCACGCACACAAAAACACACACAATTAAACACCTTTTTCTCCCTGTTTTTCTACAAATGTTCGACAGTTCGCCTCTCTAAATTTCCATTTCTTTATCCGGAAAAATTTATCACACCCTCATTGACCTGCTTGGGCTTTGATGGTACTCTACCGACTTTAATTAAGGAACATAAGTAATGGAATTATCTTGGTTAATGAAAATCAGAATCACCGCCGCCGCTGCAGTTGGTGTTATCTTAATCGGCATATTGGCATGGCCCCTGGCCAAACCACCTGAGCTTTCCGGCATTGTCTCGCTCGCCTCCATAACTCTCGGCCGGGCAATAACTTTAGTCGCTTTGGCAATATTGGCCGGCTTCCTCGCCTACTTTTTCTCATGGCCTTACGGCCTCCAAATCGCTATCCTCGCAGTACCAGCCGGCCTGGCCCTCTGGGCCGTCCGTACAGGCGATGTTGCCGGCTTCATACAGCTAAATCCAAATTCTCTTCCATACCGACAGGAAGTTTTCGACTCCCTGAAATGGGAACCGCTCTTTTGGTTACTCATTGTAGCCGCAGGATTTATGGGTGTTCTGCTCGCCCATATAATCTTCTACCAAAAGGCCAAAGCAGCCAGGCCGGCACCATACGTTGAAAAACTAAAATCCAAACCCGAGTTGTGGTTTTTGTTCGAGTTGGCGCCGGTAATTGCGTTTTTGTTTTCTCTGGGTTTGGTCGCTGATAAAATCTCGAAAAAAACCGAATCAGGCAAATCCAATGAAAAACCTAAGCCTAAGCTATATATGTACTTAAACAGACTATTGGCCGTTGTCGTCTCAGGTTTAATAGCCCAGGTTTGCATGATTATTTTTGCCCAGGATATCAAACTATTCGACAGCAAATTAGATATGGTTGTAGCCCAGCCTGCTGTCGGCCAGATTGTTTTAGCTGTACTTCTCGCCTTCGGCATAGCCGCCTTTGTCGTCAAAAAGTTCCTCGATGCCGGATATATCTGGCCAATAATGGCTTCTGCTTTTATAACCGCTTTTACTGTCAATATTTACGGCAGGCAGGAAATCCTGCAGCATCTTGTTCAAAATCAGCCTGCAAATTGTTTCAGTAGCCCTATTATGGCAATACTGCCCGTCCAAATCGTCGCTTTCGGCACAATAGGCTCGATTGCCGGCTACTGGTTAGCTGTGCGATTCAATTACTGGCGGCAACACGAATCAGATTAGCAAAATTCCGGCCTCCGTAGGATTTATCACATCTTTTTTTAAGCCCTTTTCTCTTGTGTAACTATAGTCCTATTAAGTACTTATACTAATACAGTCCCATAATGATTTTCTATTCCCAAAAACAAACCAAAAACTTCTGTTTTCGCCTTATAAATTGGTCGAAAATATATTTGTGCTTAAATTCGCGTTTTTGCGATTAGACTAAAGCATTACGGCGTAACAAGATACAAAGGCATTTGATGAACAGCCGATGAACGTTTAGCGGTTCTTTTCGTATTATAAGTGAACAAAGACCAACCTGCAAAAGGAGTTGAAAATGTTGGTTCTAAGCAGGCAAAAAGACGAGTCGATTATGATTGGCGATGAGGTAGAGATTACCATCGTTGATGTACGTGGTAATAAGGTTCGCCTTGGGATAACGGCTCCAAAAAGCATCGCGGTTCATCGCAGGGAAGTGTATGAAGCGATTCAGCGGGAAAAAAGCGGGAAAAAAACTGAATAACCACAAATTACCACGCCTGCAACGCTAATAAAGAACTTCATACACTGTCCTTTAAGCCCCTAAAAAAGCTCATTTTCGAACAAAAATTTAGCCGTGAACGATTCAATCAAAAGCTCGATTTGATTGGGTTAGTAACTAATTTTTGTCTCTGTTATAATCCGGTTTTTTGTTGAGAGAGATTTTCCTATACAGGGGCTTTTATTCGGATATTTGTGCAAAAACAGGGGGAAAAAGATGTATTTTTGTGTGTGTTTTTGGGTATGGGGGGGTTTAAGGCACCCTTGATTTTGGGCTAACAATGGGGGTGGGGGTAGAAAAAAAGTGAAAAAATGACAAAAAAACGCAAAAAAAGTCAAAAAACGTCTCACTTTTTGAACAAAAAGCGGAAAAATTGAAAAAAAAGTGAAAAAATGACTCGTTTTATTGTGTAAATTTGTAAAAAATAGCACATAGTTTTTAAGTTCGCGCATGGGTGTTAAAATAGGCAATTTTGTGCGGTGCAAAATTTCACTCTCAAAAAGAGACTGAAAAAATGTTAAAATGGGCAGTTTGGGCAAGCTGCGCATTTACATAGGAAGAAAGGCGATAAGACTTGTCAGGATTTATGTGTTGAAAAAAATTGATTTCTCAAGTAATATAATAGTACAAACTTGAGGAGTCAATTTAGTGAGGGTTTGATTACTTTACTATGAGGACTTTGAGAGCTAAAGGGCAAAAAATAAAGACCCCTGAAAGGCAGAAAGGCGGGATGCTATGAAAAAGATATTTATAGTTTTAGTGTTAGCTGTCATGCTGTTTTCAAGCATATCTTTTTCCGTCGAGAAACCAGAAGTCAGCGGTATAACAGGAGAAAAACAGATAACGGAGTTTGCACGTGAACTTCCTGAAGATTTCGAAGAAAGAAGAGGAAAAAACAGGGAATTAATAGAATCACTAAGAAAAAAGAGAAATGAATTACTGGACGGCAAAGAGGCGGTGGTGAGGATTTATGACAACTGGGAAGAGGACAGGACAGAATATAAAGAGAGGTACGTGCAATTAGAAGGTAATGAGATAATACTGGATTTTGATGATGTGAGTGAAAACGCATTTGTTGTGGCACTTAAAGAGAGTCAGGAAGATGAGTACGTCAGACAATACATTTCTGATTATATATATGCGAGCAGATACAAGAAAGGTCTCACGTTCAAGCTATCGGGCGGCGGTTCATTTCCTTACACAATAAATTTTCAAGATGCCTTCGGGAAACCACTTTCAGGGGGTATTGTGAAGATATTTCTTTATTCCAAAGAGCTTGGTAAAGAGAGCCGAATTTTAGTCAGAGAAGTGGAACTCGACAAAAC
Source organism: uncultured Pirellulales bacterium (assembly GCA_964539795.1). Lineage (GTDB taxonomy): Bacteria > Planctomycetota > Phycisphaerae > Sedimentisphaerales > Anaerobacaceae > CAZTKW01. The sequence continues at coordinate 14,733 of CAZIKS010000027.1, read as the reverse complement.
AGGTGTTTTCAGGGGGCCTTCAACAAACGGAGAATTAGACCGCTTTTATGTTCAGGTTTCCCGGCCGGGAAATTATGGTTGCTTCGAGGCAGATTCAGAGGCGCTGGATTTCTATAGATTATTTTTCAGTAAGAGTACAAGGACTCTCAGGATACCCTGGATGAGCGAGGGAACAAAAGGATATGAGGCTTCTATATTCGGTGTTGTCGTGGATGATGCAAATCAACCTATCAGCGGTGTTTCTATAAAAAGCAATGCAGTACGCCGACCGGATGGCGAGATGATATGGGCCGGTGGCGGAGGGAAGAGCAGATACGAGATTTTAACGGATGAAGAAGGCTTTTTCGAACTCTACCTGCCAACGGAGAATAATGAATATATTCCCTTGAAATCGGAATATTTTATAGAGGCCGAACCTCCCAAAGAACTCGGGCTGATGCGGTATGACGGACAGATAACAAACGGCTCGGAACATACGATTAAACTGAATGATTACGGTTACTTTCATACGTTTGTATTCCGGGACAAAGACGGGCCGATTAGTGATTTTGATAGGCTTAAGTATATAAGGGTGGTTGTTTACCGAGAGGAGGGCGGGAGCGTGATATACGAATACAAGGACTGGAGTGAGGGTGGATATTATCCGGCCGGCTTTTATAAAGCAGAATCATACGGCGATTTTGAATTCAAGCCTTTGGAGGTAACAAAAGACAGTCCGGAAGAGCTGGTTTTCGAGTTTAAGGATGAGATAGTTTATTCGGGCAAGGTGGTTGATGGTATTACAAAAGAGCCGATAGAAGGGGCTTTTGTGATAGCAAAGACAGGATACGAAATGTTCTGGGCTGAAAACTTCTCATATATCACAGCAGAACAATGGAAGCGATTAGACGGTCTTGGGGATGATTTTTCTGTCGATGAAAAGGTATTCAACAAATTATTAATTAGTGGAGAGATTAATGAATACGGTTTTATAGCTAATGGTGATGAAAAGGATTTTCCTGAAGAATACGGAGTCCTTAGGCCAGTGAGACGGTTCTGTGCGTTTGAAAGAGGAGTCCGGACCAATTCGGAGGGGAAATTCAAGATGCGTCTTGAAGCCGGCGGTACTTTTTATTCACTTTTATTCTTTGAAGAGGATTATCTTGGCGTCGAGCTGCTCAAGGAGGGTTTGTCACCGGACTCGGAGAATCATTATACCTTGCCTGTGATACCGCTTTTTCCATCGGCAAAAGTGGTGGTCGATGTGGACCCTAAAAAGAGAAATTTCAAAGTCTTCGCTTCCTGGATAATCGACGTAAACAGTCTTCCCGAGTGGGCGGGCAGGCCTCAGGTTGAAGTATGGTATGGAGAAAGCAGCCATGTGGAAGAGCTTGATGCTGCAGATTCAAACGAGGATATTGAATGGGAGCGGTCGGAGGATGAAACAGGGATGAATGTAAAAGCAATCCTGTTTTATATGCTTTATGATGCTTTGAGCAAGAACACTTTTTCTTTTTTTGGTATACCTGTAAGAGTTTATCGAACTTATGAACCAACCCGGACAGACACACCAGATACATTCGACCCAAACGAGGATATAGTGTGGCTTAACGAACCATTCGAGGAGCCGGGAGAGGACCCTAACAGGGTGCCAAGCTTTTACGAACTCTACACAGGAGCTTTTTGCACTTTTACATACCAGGAAGAGATGTCAACGATTAAGGGGTGTATAATTAATGTACCGGCCGGAATGGATTTAAAATTAAGAATTGATAAATGTTACAATACTGCTATTAAATGGGACACCTACTTTTCAGGGCAGATTACCAATCTTAAACAGGGCCAGAGGCTTGATTTAGGTGTCGGCGAGCTTAAGATCGCCCCGAAGGTTTTTGTGAGAGTGGTTGATAGTGGAGGGAAGCCTATCGAAGGTATAGCGGTCGAACATTGGTATAAAAAGGTTGGGCGGCTGCATACCGAAAAGACCAATAAGGAGGGGATTGCGGCTTTTTATGTCAGGTATAACTGCTACGGGAAGTTTATTGTCGGCAGTGAAGAAGACGGCGAAGGTTTATATGAAGCTATTGCTTATAAAATCGGCGGTGAAGAAGATGCGGAGGGGGAGTTTACAATGACACTGTCAAAAAAGATACTTGACCATCTTTACAAGAAGTAAATGCATGCGAAGGCACCCCAGTACCCAAGGTACAAATACCTAAGACCTCAGGCACGTGGAAACAGGTGCAACGAGTGTATTTTTGCGCTGAGTTTTGGGATATTTGCGTCTTGTCATTTTCGGCTGTTTGGTTATTATAGGGTTTTTCAGGATTTTGAGTTTTTTCAGGAGTTGATGATGAACAACAATTCGAGAAATTTGATTATCACGGTTATTTTTATTTTGCTCGGGTTTTCGGGGGGTGCTCGGGGGGATGAATTTAGGGTCCTTCCTGAAAGAATCGACGGCGTCAGTCCGGGTGATATGATGAAAGAATACCTTAATAACAAGGCTGCGGCACTGCTGGAGAACTGGAAAGCCGAATACGAGAAGCTAAAGACGGCTGAGGAGATATCGAGTTATCAAAAGCGAATGAGAGAGCTGTTCATAGAGTCGAGAGGCGGACTGCCGGAGAGGACAGCGTTGAATGAGGAGGTTGTCGGAGAGATTAAGCGCAACGGCTACCGGGTCGAAAAGGTCCTTTTCGAGAGCCAGCCGAACCACCATATAGCCGCTTTGATGTATCTGCCGGAAAGTGAGGAGTTCAAGCGGCCGTATCCGGCGGTTTTCTTCCCGTGCGGTCATTCTCCGAACGGCAAGGCATACGAGGCTTATCAGAAGGCCTGTGCGCTAATGGCACTGAACGGCCTTGCGGTCTTGACTTATGACCCCATCGGCCAGGGGGAGCGGATTTATGCGTTGCAGCTATTCGAAAATCACAGCAACTGGAATCCTGTAACCGGCCATACGATGATTGGGGTGGGGAGTATTCTGCTGGGGCGAAATGCGGCCCGGTTCGAGGTACACAACAACATACGGGCATTAGATTATCTTCAGTCGCGCGATGATATCGACGGGGAGCGGATAGGGTGTGCGGGCAACAGCGGCGGAGGTACATCGACGGCATATCTGATGGCGCTGGATGAGCGAGTGAAGGCGGCAGCTCCGAGCTGCTATTTGACGAACTGGGAGAGTCTTTTGGCCAAGAGCGGTCCTCAGGATGCCGAGCATAATATCTTCGGGCAATTAGCTAACGGGATGGTTTATTCGGATTATGTTATGATGGCGGCACCGAGGGCGGTATTGATGTGCTGCTCAACGAAGGATTACTACGATATCGTCGGGGCGTGGGAGACATTCCGGTACGGCAAGAGGCTTTACAGCCGAATGGGTTACGCCGACAACGTGAACCTGCACGAACATGACGACAGGCACGGTTATTTTCAGGCCGTCCGGGAGACGACGACGCGATGGATGACGCGATGGCTGCGAGGGAAAGATGAGCGTGTAGTCGAGCCTGAAATTGAAATACTCAGCGATGAAGAGATAGTCTGCTCACCGGGCGGTATGGTTATGAATATTAAAGGCGAGCGGTCAACTTACGATTTGAACCGGGATTATGAGAAACAGCTCGCTAAGCATCGAAGTAATCTGTGGGCTACGAGGGGCCGGGAAGAAATGCTGAATAAAGTCCGCGAGCTTTGCGGGATACGAAGGATTGAAGAATTGCCGGAGCCGGTGATTGAACAGGCCGGCAGTATAGAACGCGGCGGCTATTCGATAAAGAAACTCATCATAAAGCCCGAAAAAGGGATTTGGCTTGCGGCCCTTATGTTTGTTCCTGAGGGGACATCTTCAAAGAGCGCGGTTTTGTATCTTAACGAGAATGGCAAAGCCGCCGACGCCGGTGAAGGCGGGCCGATTGAAAAACTGATGTCGGAAGGCAAGGTGGTTTTAGCGGTGGATATCCGCGGTATAGGGGAGACAATGCGCAGCGGGCGAAGCTGGACGACGAAGCATTTCGGCGCGAACGGGCAGGATTTTTTCAGGGCGTACCTGATGGGCAAATCTTTTGTGGGGATGCGGGCGGAAGATATACTGGTATGCGGGCGGTTTTTACAAAAAGAAAGCAACTGCAGCGTGGAGATGGTTGCCATTGGAAATGTGGGAGTGCCGGGCCTTCACGCGGCGGCACTTGAGCCGGAATTATTCGATTCTGTAAAGCTGAGTCGCAGTCTTGTGAACTGGCGGAATATTATTGAATCGGAGATATCTCAGAACCAATTAGTCAATACGGTTCACGGCGCGCTGACAGTTTACGACCTCGACAACCTTAGAGAAGTGATAGCGGAGAAAATAAGGTTTATAGAACCTGTCAATGCGCTCGGGGTGAGCGTAGATTAGTAATGGCGGGAGTATTAAAAAGGCCTCCGTGCTCAGAACCTACACCAGATTTTTGTTTGAAAGTAAAATCCGCTTTAATTTTTGATTTCAGTGGCAAAAAGGCGGGGGTTTGGTTTATAATTTGGTTAAAATCCGATTAAGGAGCTGATATATGAGTATAACCGATGCGGCTTATCAGAAATGTATAAACCCGGGGTGCTCGGCGGAGTTCGACTGCGGGCAGGCGATGTTCAAGTGCCCAAAGTGCGGGGAACTTCTGGATGCAAGGTATAACTGGGACAAAATCGAAGTACCCGGTAAATTGAGCGAGTTCGGGAGGCGGTGGGCGAGCAGAGAGAACCGGCTGGACTTTTCCGGAGTGTGGCGGTTCAGGGAGCTTCTTAACTTCTGCGGGGACGAGCATAAAGTAAGCATCGGTGAGGGGCAGACTATTCTGCAGCAAAATGACAACGTGGCCAAACATGTGGATATGGCCGACGGCTGTTTGTACCTGCAGTACGAAGGATTGAACCCTTCGGGGTCGTTCAAGGACAACGGAATGTCGGCGGCGTTTAGCCATGCGATGATGGTGGGGGCGAAATCGTGTGCCTGTGCATCGACGGGTAATACGTCGGCATCGGTGGCCCTGTATGCACACCACTGCGGGCTGAAATGCACGGTCTTTATCGGGTCGGGGAGAATCGCCTTCGGGAAACTTAGCCAGGCGATGGACTACGGGGCGCAGACCATTCAAATACGGGGGGACTTCGACGACTGTATGCGGCAGGTGCAGGATGTTTGTACGAGGCTGGGGCTTTACCTGCTTAATTCTCTGAACCCGTTTCGGCTGGAAGGGCAGAAGACGATAATGTACCGAATCCTCGAACAGATGGGGTGGGAGGCGCCGGACTGGATTATCGTGCCGGGGGGAAACCTCGGCAATTCGAGCGCTTTCGGGAAGGCGTTCGGGGAGCTGAAGGAGCTGGGGCTGATTGAGCGGATACCGCGGATGGCGATTATCAACGCCACCGGCGCCGATACGCTGACGGACCTTGTTAATAATAAAAAGCTGGTGTGGAACGGCGGGGAGGTGAACCAGGGAGTTATCGACGAATATTATGCGGATTTGACGGCGCGGAATTTTTCGCCGCATACGTGCGCATCGGCGATAGAGATATCTCGGCCGGTAAACCTGAAAAAATGCCTGCGGGCGATTGATATCTGTAAGGGGATTGTGCTTGCGGTCAGTGACGACGAGATACGCGATGCAAAGGCGGTTATAGGCAAGTACGGATTAGGTTGTGAGCCGGCGTCGGCCGCGACTATAGCGGGATTAAAACATCTGCGGGCCGACGGGACTATCGGGGCCGACGAGCGCATCGCCTGCGTGCTTACGGGACATCTTTTAAAGGATCCTGACCTGACGGTCAACTACCATAAGGAAAAAGAGGGGCAGTTCAGCAATCCGCCTATAGAGGCACCGAACCAGCTCGATGAAATAATCAAGCTGATAGGAACATAGCGGGGTTACAAGCTGCCGTAATGGACAAGCTCTATTGCGGCGTCATTTAAATACTCTTTTGTTTTTTTGCTGCAAAGAGCGTCAAGCTCAATCCTGCGGTGGTGGAGCGTTCGGACGTGGTTTATTTGCGAGCTGTCGTCAACGGCCGGGTGGGTCATCACTTCTGCGGTTGCGGCTGTATTGTATAGAGAGACGGACTTAAAAAAGTTGACGTCTACTTTGCCCCTGTGGGCAATGCCGAGAAGGGCATCGTTTTTGAGGAGAGCGGAGTTTTGCAGCCGGTTTATGCCGGCCATTGCGCGAATCAGCTTTGCTCTTTTTCTTCCGCCTTCGCTGGGGAGCGGCCATGGCAATTGAGTAAGATTTGCCGGCTCGAAGCAGCAGCGGACGGCTTTTATTTCAAAACGCCTCGCCAGTTCGCAGACTATGGAGAAGATTGCGGGGAAGATGTGAATATGTTTGTGCGAGTCGAGGTGGGTGGGTTTTATGCCGTTGTCGATGAGCCATTGAATCTGTGCGGCAAGTTCGGAGCGTATGGCATTTCTGTTTTTTGGGCCTGCTATCGATAGAAAAGAGAGCTTAGCGGGTGAACATGCGAAAAAGCCATCGGGATTCAAAAGACGTTTGATGCTTTGGTCTTTTGAGAGGGGCTCTCCTTCGGTGAGGTTTAGGTGGACGCCAACGCCGAGGGTCGGGCTTTTTTTTGCAATTTTGACGGCTTGGGCGGCGGCAGGCATGTTGGCCATAATTGTCGTGCTTGTCAACACGCCTTGTTTATGTGCCTGAGCCACGGCTTTGTTGACCTGTTTGGAAAGGCCGAAATCGTCAGCATTTATTATCAGTCGCTTGCTCATCTTCGGTAATGTTAAACAGCAAAGACGAACAGGTCAATTAGAAATTAAGGCCGAGAGGAGAAAGCCAGCGCTGAGGGCAAGTGAGCCGACAATGTGCAGTAGGATGGTGATTCTGTTTGCGTTGTAACGTTGCGGGGTGGTGAGGTCTTTGGTGTTTGCAAATTTTATTGCGATGACCGCTACGGGGAGGGCAAGCAAGTAAAAAATGCCCGCAAAGAACATTATGCGGTCGGTAAAAATGGCCGCCGCTGCAATGATGAAACTTGCAATAAGTGCGATTCGGTAAATCCAAATCGAGGCCGGCACGCCAAGTGAAACGACCAGTGTTTTTTTGTTTACCGCGGCGTCGGCATTTAGGTCGGGGAATTCGTTGATTAAAATAACAAGGAAAATCAGGATGGCAACGATGGCGGCGGGCAAGATGACGATGGTATCGAGCGTTCGTGTCTGGAGATAGTATGCGCCATTTACGGGAAAGAGGCCGAAAAGTATGGCGATGACGGGCTCGCCGATGGCACGATAGCCGAGTTTTAGCGGTGGGGCGGTATAGAAAAAGCCGCCGAGGACGCCGATAAGACCGATAGCTAAAATAAAGATGCTGCGCGTCATTAGTACGATAATCAGGCCGAGGACGGAACCAGCGGTTAGCAAAAACAATGCGGCGAGGATTATTGCTTTGGCCGAAAGAATATCGTTCTGGATGTATCGGCTTCCGCCTGAAAATGGTGTGGGGTTTGGGTTCAGCCAGTCATTTCCCGAGATGTGGTCGAAGTAATCGTTTGCCATATTTGCACCGGCGTGCAGGGCCATTATTGCCAGCAGTGCAAGGATAAACAATGCCGGCGAGAAGGTTCCGGCTGCGGCGTAACCGAGAGCAGAACCTACGAGAATTGGCGCTGCGCTTGCGGTAAGGAACTTGGGCCTGGAGGCGAGAAAAAGAGTTAACAGTGTTGAGCGTTCAGGTCGAGATTCCATAAGTATTTATTCCGGCGCTAATTGTGAAATAAGGTTTTGGAAAAAGCATTGTAGCTTTGACAATCAAAGAGTCAATGACAAACGTGTCGTGGCCAGTGGATGAATGGCTGGTTGCGGGGTATTCTAAGAATATTCGAAGTCAACGGTGTGGGGGAGTTTTTCGAGGGGGCAGGCGGGACAGTTTGGTTTTGTTTTGCAGAAATTTTTTCCGAGGCAGACCATCAGGCCGTGATATTCGTTAAAGAGCCTGGCATCGGGTGGGAGATTGGACTGGAAAAGATACTGCAACTGCTCATAGTCGGCCCCGGGTTCAATCAGGCCGTGACGGGCGGCTACTCGGGCGGTATAAGTATCGACCACGAAAATCTCCCTTTCGAAAGCATAGAGCAGAATCGAGTCGGCGGTCTCGGGGCCTACACCATTTACAGCTAAAAGCTCGGCGCGCAGTCTGTCGGTGCTTAGTTTTTCGAGATTTTTGAGACGGCCGGCATAATTTTCAAAGAGCCAGGAGAGAAAGTTTTTCAAGCGTTTTGCTTTTATGTTGAAGTATCCGGCTGGGCGGATAAGCTTGGCGAGAGCGGGGGGTTTTAAGTTGTGGAGTTTTTCGGGGGAGAGGCAGCCGGCGGATTTTAGATTTGCTATGGCCTTTTCGACGTTGGCCCAATTAGTGTTCTGGGTAAGGATTGCACCTGTTATTATCTCGAACTGCGTTTCGCCGGGCCACCAGTTCTGCGGTCCGAAATGACTTAAGAGCAGTTGATAAATTTCGTTCAATTGTTCACTGAGCATAAAGGTATCGTCTGTTCAAAGGAAAAACAGATGTTTTTGCCTATTGTAATTTTGGTTTAGTTAAAGTAAACTCTAAAAAAGGTAAAGATTCAAAAAGAAGGTAAAAACAAAGTCCAACGGAATGGCGAATAAGAATAAGAACAAGACGGACCAGTTGTTCGAGTTTGCTCAGGACTCGTACTTTGAGCGGACGAGTCGTCCTGTTTATGCAATATTTTTTCTTCTGCCGTTTATCATTTTCTACGAACTGGGGACGATATTTATCAATACCGATGTACTGAACCAGTCGCAGGTTCGGGTGGTTGCGTTCGTGTGGCTTCGTATTTTTCTCGAATATCTCGGTTTCGGCAGCAAGCTTTCGTGGGTGGCTCCTCCTTTGGCGGTTATTATAATTCTGGTTTCGATTCAATTAGTGTCGCGCAAACAGTGGCGATTTTTGATTTTTGATATCGGGCCGATGGCAGTTGAGTGTGTTTTGCTGGCGGTCCCCCTGATAGTATTAACCCTGTTTTTAAATAGCGGCGTCAGGGGAGAAAGAGAAGTTAACCGGTTCGACAGCACAGTGACATCGATACAGACGGAGGCTGCGACGGTATGTTCTTCAGTTACGGCTGACAGTTTGGCGGCGACTGCAAAGGACAACGGGGGAAAACTTCTGGCTAATATCGTTACCGGTATCGGGGCGGGGATTTACGAAGAGCTTATCTTTCGATTGATTCTTATAAGCGTCCTTATGATTTTGTTTCAGGACATATTGCGAATGAGTCAAAAGCGTTCCATTATATTTGCGGTCCTTATATCGGCGGCGTTGTTCAGCGCGCATCATCATATAATTTTCCTCGACGGGCAGTTCGCACCGACGGCTCCATTCAACTGGACTGAGTTTAGTTTCAGGACAATTGCAGGCGTTTATTTCGCTGCACTCTATGCGATTCGGGGTTTTGGGATTACAGCCGGCACTCACGCCTTTTACGATATTATAGCCGTTCTTATCAATGTTCGCTTCTTTCAGCAGTAAAAAAGGGGCGGGGGGCAAATATTATTAAAATTTTTTAAAAAAATTTCACATACATTACTCTTTTGCTTTTCAAAGTTTGCAAGATAATCGTCCTATAAGACTGATAACCGTCACTATCAGTACTGATATTATACTTGAAATATGGCGGGCAAGTGTTGTATAATAATAGCTGAATCAGCGGTCAATATTTTAGGAATTTAAGAAATGATGGAACCGCCAAAAGTTAATGTTGCAATTGAAGAATTAACTTTCCGCCTTTTCAACAGGTCACTGCATCCGGAGCTTTTTCAAATCTACGCCAACCGGAAATTAAGGACCGAGAAATACGAGGCACTAATCTGGATTACCGGCTGTACCCATGTTGTGAGCATCTTTTCCGGTGACCTGGCGTTAAGTGAGGTTGTAAGCACTCCGGGTCAATTGCTGCCGAAGCGCGGCTTGATTGAACGGTTTCATTTCCGCGGACCGAAATCTCATAAATGCACGGTGAGCCGCGGACTAAATTATATGACCGATTTTCAAATCGAGAAGATGAGTCCTAATCTGTACCAGCAGAGTTACGTGGACCTTGAGCGTTTCGCTCGAAGCCGAGGCGTATTTGTCAAGTTCCCGAAGCAAAAAGCTGACGGTTTGCAGCCCTTCTGTTATATCGACTTCGAGGCAAGGCGAGATGAACTGCACATCCATACGTTCGCCGCTTATCCGGACCAGGTAACGATGATTAAGACACAGTCGCTGTTCGACCTGCATTAAGAAACAATTCCCGCGTTATACAACCTGCCTGCAGAATTAGTCTATCATCTCTTGCTACAAGAGTGCGGAATAAGGCAAGTCTTTATGTGGAGAGAAGTAAAAAAAAATCTACTTGAGTGATTTCAGAATTTTCTGGTGGATAGACTTTTTGGTGGGGACAGAAATTATAATAAGAGCAGGTCGTAGTAATAGTGACAAAAAAACAGTCACATTTAATCTTTGTTCTTTTGAACGAGCTCGTTGATTTTTTGGGAGAGTGTCTGTGGGCTCGGAACTGGCGCATTGCTTATAAATCGTTTCCCACTAGTTGTCGTAATCTCAAGTATTTTGCTTCCGCTCCAACGGCCACCTTTATGAATCACCTCAATTTCTTCTATTTGTGATTTAGGAATGCTAACTTCGCATTTTGGCCAAAGATATTCGGCAATAACTTCGTTCCCTTGTTCAAAGTGGAGTGAATAGAAATGGGCATAACCTACGTAGTAAGCACAAAAAGCAGATCCAATCGACAACAGTATTGGCCAAGATACAAGTAAAAGTAGGAGCATTCTGTGTTTGATATTTAAAAGACGCTTTCCTGGTGTAAATAAGGTGTAAAACCACCTAAAAAAAAGTATTGCAAAAAAGATACTACAGCTTAGAAGTATTGCAAGCAAAGCATACCCACAACTTTGACTGCCAAAATGTATGGTCTCCATGGCCAAGTCCACTCTCGAAAAGTTATTTTAGCAAATTTGGAAAAGTCGAACTCTTTACTGTACAATACTGTTTAATATCTGACATGACAACAAAAATTTCTTAAACAATAAACAGTACACATGCCAAGTCATTCCTATAGAGATGGCCTAACAGGCCATGCCATGAACCTTATTATTAATTACATCACTTCCCTTATTCGGCTGCTTCGGCCGCAGTTGCATTATTTCCTGTGAAGGGGTCTTTACGGTTGAATCGGGTGGTTAGTTTAAAAATATCTGGAATTTTGGCGGGGATTAGGTTAATCTTTTCAGGACAGTTATCCTGAGTTTTTATGAGGCTGGTTTTGAAAGGAGCAATTATGGCTGGGGCCGACAAAGGGTGTTCGAGAAGGGATTTCCTTGGAACAATAGGCGCAGCAGCGGCGGGATTTGCCTTTGCGGCCGGGTGCAGCAGTGAACAACTAAAGGCGGGTAAAAGCAAGACGGGCAAACGGAGAAACGTCATATTTATCCTAAGCGACGACCACCGGTACGACTTTATGGGTTTTCTGAATAAGCCCAAGTATCTGGAAACGCCGAATATGGACAAAATGGCGCTGGGCGGGGCATATCTTCCAAAGGCGTTTGTTACGACGGCGCTTTGCTCACCCAGCCGTGCCTCGGTTTTGACCGGCCAATACTCGCATAAACACGGGGTGATTGATAATAATTCGCGCGTGCCCGAAGGCACTAAATATTTCCCTCAGTACCTGCAGAAGGCGGGATATGAAACAGCCTTTATCGGTAAATGGCATATGGGGCGCGAAAGCAGCGACCCGCGGCCGGGGTTCGATAAGTGGGTGAGCTTTCGAGGGCAGGGGGACTACTACGACCCGCTTTTGAATATTGACGGAAAGGAAGGGAAGGTAAAAGGGTATGTCAGCGACCTATTGACAGATTACGCCCTTGAGTGGCTGAAACAGGAACGGGACAAACCGTTCTTTTTATACCTTTCACACAAGGCGGTTCACGGGATGTTCCGGCCGGCCCAGAGACATCTTGGCAGGTACGACAACGTCCCGCTGGAATATCCGGCGAGTATGGCAGATACGGAAGAGAACTACAAAGACAAACCGAGGTGGGTTAAAGAGCAGCGGAACAGCTGGCACGGGGTGGATTATATGTATCACGGGCAAATGGACTATGATGTGTTCTACCGGAGATACTGCGAGGCGCTGCTGGGTGTTGACGACAGTATCGGGAGGGTGCTGGATTATCTTGAGAAGGCGGGATTAGCTGAATCGACACTTGTTTTTTATATGGGAGACAACGGCTTTTCGTTCGGGGAGCACGGGCTGATTGATAAACGGCATATGTACGAAGAATCGATGCGGGTGCCGCTGTTGGCGTATTGTCCTAGTTTAATAAAGCCGGGAACCAGAATCAAGCAAATGGTGCAGAATATCGATATCGCGCCGACGATTTTAGGAGCGGCGGGTCTGAAGGCACCCGACTATATGGACGGGCAATCGTTTTTGCCGCTTTTGGCGGGGAAAGAAATCAAGTGGCGGGACGCGGTGTTTTATGAATATTACTGGGAATGGAACTATCCGCAGACGCCGACGGTGCACGGGGTTCGGACGGACCGCTATAAATATATGCATTATCACGGCATTTGGGACATCGACGAACTTTACGATTTGCAGAACGACCCCGAAGAGATGTATAATCTTATAGACAGTGAGGAACATCAGGAACTGGTGAAAAAATTAAACAATATGGTCTTTACCTGGCTTGAGGAAACAGACGGGATGAAGATTCCCATAAGGCGTTATTCGGGATATCGGGGGGACAAGCGAAGGCCGGAAAAATAAAAATACAGTATTCATATAAAAAAATAGAAAGGAATAAAAATGAAACGAAAATTAACTTTGAGAATCCTTGCAGTTGTTTTATTTCTGGCGGTTCTGTCACCTGCTTTGTCCGTTGCATCTACGGTTTTAATAAAGGAAGCGACTATAGTGGACGGAACCGGACAGGCGGCTTATAAAGGCGAGATTTTGATAGAGGGCGAGCGAATCACACAAATCGCCAAAGCCGACACCATAAAACCAACAGCGTCTGCGACTATCATAAAAGCTCCCGGCCATGTTGTCTGTCCCGGCTTTATCGACGTTCACTCTCACGACGACCTTTCGATAATCGAGCACCCGGAGCAGATGCCTAAGATTATGATGGGCGTAACGACCGTAGTGGGGGGCAACTGCGGGGACGGGATGGCGCCGTTTGACGGCGACGCAACAACAGCTTTTAAGGGACTTGACGTGGAGGGCCTGATTGACCTTGAAGAACTTCGCTTTCCGACAATGGCGGACTGGATGTCGCATATTGAAAAACTCCGCCCCGGAACCAATATGGGTCTTCTGATTCCTCATATGATGGTTCGTGTGGAGGTTATGGGTGCCGAGCGGCGAAAGCCGACAGCGAGTGAGCTTGAGAAGATGCAGGGGATAGTCAGAGAGGCGATGGCCGACGGAGCGCTGGGATTTTCAACCGGTCTGGAATATACGCCCGGGGCCTGGGCCGGGAAAAACGAGATAGTCGCCCTGCTGAAACCGGTGAAAGAGTACGGTGGGATTTATACAACTCATATGCGGGAAGAGAAAACCAAAGTTATCGAGTCGGTAAAAGAAGCTATAACAACGGCCGGGGAGGCCGGGGTGCCGCTGGAGATATCGCACTTGAAATCCGCCAGTCCGGGGTGGGGAAAGGTCAGAGAGGCACTTGCTTTGATAGATGAAGCCAACCGGAAGGGACAGTTTGTGCGCGCCGACCAATATCCTTACACGGCTTCGTCAACTTCACTTAAGGCGTATCTAAGATGGGGCGATGTTAAAAGGTCGCCGGAGACGATTGTTATAGTTAACTCTGAGACTCATCCACAGACGGCCGGTCAACGGCTCGATAAAATTGCAGAAGATATGGGGCTAAGCGCCGAGGCAGCTGCCGAAGCTTTATTGCCGGCAAGCGCTGTAAATTTCTGTATGGATGAGGAGGATGTGCGATTTGTTATGAGACATCCATCGGTTATGGTGATTACCGATGGACTGCTCGGAGGCGAAAAGCCTCATCCAAGATTATACGGTACCTATCCGCGCGTTCTGGGAAGGTATGTTCGTGAATTAAAACTCCTGGAGCTAGAAGAAGCGATCAGAAAAATGACCTCTTTACCGGCAAAGACTTTCAAACTCAAAGACAGGGGTGTTCTGAGAGTAGGCGCTATCGCCGATATCGTTATCTTCGACCCTGAGATAATCTGCGATACGGCGACCTTTGAGAACCCAAAGCAATATCCGGTCGGGATAAATGCGGTTATGGTTAACGGGGTGTTTGCGGTGCGTGATGGGAAATATACCGGCGAGCGGCCGGGGAAAGTTATTCGCAGACAATAGGATTTGACAAATTCCTGAAATTTCAGGAGGCAGTATTGTTTTTCAAACGAGCATTGAATTTATTACTATCGGCAGTATTACTGACAACCTTGGCCGGCTGCTCGCACCAGTTGAGCGAGCAAGAAATCATCGCTAAGGCAACGGCGATTCATAAAAAGGCACTTACCATCGACACTCACGTCGATATTAAGCCTGTATACGCCACGAAAGAGCTTGACCCTGGAATCGACAATCCCGAACTCAAATGCGACCTTGTCAAAATGAATAAAGGCGGTGTGGACGGTGTTTTTTTAGTTGTGTACGTCGCACAAAAACAGCGCAACGAGGAAGGATATA